>CAYOFT010000041.1:0-12726 GCA_964403295.1 uncultured Thermotogaceae bacterium
AACGAGGAGGATTCAGTATGAGAATTAAACGAGGAGTTTTAAAAAAGTCCAAGAAGAAGAGATATTTAAAAGCCGCTAAGGGATACCGCGGTGCAAAAAGCAGAAGAGTCTCATTAGCAAAGGAACAGTTCTTTCGTTCCGGTGTCTACGCCTTTGCCGGCAGAAAACAGAAGAAACGAGATTACAGAAAATTATGGATTGTCAGAATTAACGCTGCGGCGAGAATGAATGATATTAAATATAATGAACTGATTCATGGATTAAAGGAAGCTGGTGTCAGGATTAACAGAAAGATGTTGTCCGACCTGGCAGCCACTGATATGAATGCCTTTAAAGCCTATGTTAACATTGCAAAAGAGGCTTTAAACTGAGCAGTTCTTATTGATGCATTCAACAGGGCGTAGTTCAGATGGTAGAACGCTAGGTTCGGGACTTAGAGGTCGGGAGTTCAAGTCTCCCCGCCCTGACCATAAGGGATTCATTGGAAAAATGAATCCCTTTTGTTATAAAAGGATGCATCAATTCAAGCATCCTGTATTTAACCACTATGGAGAGCTTTTATGAAAATATTAAAATTCTTCGGATGGGCTTTATTAAGCCTATTTGTTCTTTTTTTAGTGATTCTGATCATTATGGCCATTTTTGATTACACAACAGATGATATGGAAGTGGTGGCCAAAGAAAGAACCACACAACCCTTATCAGAAGATTGTGTCAGCCTCTTTTGTGCCTATCTGCAAAAAGATGACGAAACAACCGCATTGGAAGCGTTGATCTCAGGTTTTACCGATACGGACATTATTCTGCTTCAGAATTGCGAAGAATCCAATATAGGTCAGCTTGAATCACTTTTTGAATCACATAACGCTTATTTTTCCTTTTCTAAACGATCCCCTATCTCTTTTTCCGGAAAAGGTAAGGTTTCCTTTTTAGACTTTTCAGGATTGTATACTTTGACTGCGTTTTCTCCTTCAACAGTGAGAAAGTTGTTATTGCCTACAGATACAAACTGGTTTAATTCTCTTTTATCCCCTACACCATCTATTCAGATCGTAGAATTCGAAAAAAACGGAAAACAGCTTTTTATCGTTAATCTGGACAATGAAATGAACGATCAGTGGGAGTCGCAAGATATTAACGCCTCACGCCTTGAATATATCAAAAAAAGCGTTATTGAAACTTTACCACAAGATGCGTATTTTGTGCTTGCCGGAAATTGGCAAAACAATTTACCAGGACAAGGGATTATCAATGCAAATACAACCGGAAATGAAATCCCAATGGATTGGACAAAGACTGGTTGGCAATGGATTTATCAACCGGACGAAATCAGCGGGTATGGTGTGTTGGTTTCTGGAAATGTTCAAGTTCAAGAATATTCTTTTATCAAATCCCCTTCTGAAAATCCCACAAATGCCGTTTCACTTGTTTTTTGCCTTGAATGAGACAAAAATGCGGCTTATTCAACTTCAACAATCTAAAAATGCTATAATACCAATCGATAAGCGGTGAGGTGAAGCCATGTTTGACGATATCTCCTTTGACAGCAAATGCGTGAATAAATATCAAAGAAAAAACGAATGGATTATCGAACTCTCTTCTTCTCAGTTTTATCCCGATGGCGAGGGAGGACAGATGGGAGACCGGGGAGAAATCAACGGTATACCTGTTGTTTCTGTTTTAAGAGACAAAGGGGGAACCATCCTGCACGTCATGGCCGAAGATATTCACACAGAAGAAGGAGAAACGGTTAACTGCAGAATATCCGGTGAAAACCGTTATGATATCGCACAACAACATACCGCACAACACCTTATTTCAGCAAATTTTGATAACGATTTCGCTGTGGAAACCGTTGGGTTTCACATGTCGGAAAACCATACCACCATCGATTTAAACACCGCTGATTTATCAGAAGAGATATTGGAAAAAATGGAGAAAAAAATCTTTCAACAGATTACGGATTTGATCAACGTGGATATTTTAAGCATCCCTTCAAAGGACATCCATAAATATCCCTTAAGAAAAGGCATTAATGAAAAACTCCTTGGCATGGACCAATTACGTGTGATCAAGATTGGAGATTTGGATTATTCTCTTTGTAAGGGCTTTCATTGTGAAAATACGGGAAACATCGGTATCATTAAAATCTTTAAAACGGAAAGTTTAAAAAGAGCCAAAGGTGAAACCCAGGAACAAACCACCAGAATCTATTTTGTAGCTGGAAACAGGGCCTTAAAAGATTATCAAATGAGTCATCGTATCCTGAAAGAAACCACAGAATTCTTATCCACTTCAAAGGAAGAGCTGCAAATGCGTCTGAAAAACCTTTTGGATGAAAATAAAACGGTTTCAAAGATGAGCCGCAGGTTATCCGAATCGCTGGCCAAAGAGATGTATCAAAATATACAAACCAGAAGCATAAACGGAAAGAGAAGAATTGTAAAGGTCTTACCGTCAGAAGAGAGTGCAAAAGGCCTTTCAAAGGAAATCATGAAGGAACCAGACACGATCGCTGTTTTTCTGTTTGAAAAATCAAAACATAACGGATTTAACATCATTTCAACCCATGAGAAAATCGATGCTCAGGAGATTCTCAACTCCCTCAAGGACAGCTTGAAGATCAAAGGCGGGGGAAATTCCAATATGACACTGGGTGTGGTTCATGGTCATTTGGAACATATCAAGGAAGAAGTGGAAAACATCATCAATAAATATTAAGCTTTGAGGGGGTACATGTTTATGAAAAAGTTATTCATCACAGGAATTCTAATTGTTTTTTTATTACCCGTTATATTTGCTTTGCAAACGGGAATTATTTTCAACGGAGATTTGCAGGGTGACAACAACAGCTATATCGGTTTTGTAGCCAGAAGTCAATTTGGTCTCGGGGGATTGGAACTGGCCGTCATGCCGAAAGTTGGACCGGAAGCGGATTTCACCAGTTATCGCTTTATTATCTCACCCTCCATCGGCTGGGGAACTCCTGAGTTGAGAATCTTCGCCGGGATCACACCACACATTGAAATTAACGAAGGAAAATTCGACTTTGATCCCACGAAATGGGGAATAGGAGCAGGATCTACTTTCGCAGTCGCCAGAAACATCATTGGTTTTTTTGAGTTTTTTGCCGTTTTCGGTTTTACTGGAACGGAAGGTATCGAGGGTTTTGCTGAAAATACCATGCTCAGTGTGGGAATCACATACAATTTTGATGTAGGATTTTAAAACTAATTCGCCCTGAAAGAAACACTCACCTGCAAGCGCAAAGGATCGATTCTGTCAGGGATGTAAAGTAATTTAAGATTTTTTACCACTATATTGGCCAGTTCGGGAGAGACGGCACTGGAGATATTTACAAGGGTATTTGCAGATGATCCGGTGATGTACAGTTCTACAATAACTTGTCCCGACACGGCCTCTTTTCTTATTCCGGGCTTCTTTAACAAAGCTTGATAATCTTGTTGCAGGCCGCTTTTAACGCTATCCAAGTTGGGTATATCATATTGTTCAAGAGCATTTAAATCCAGGATTTGCGCGTTCTGAACCTGGTTCTCAGATTGTTTGGCCAGAGAAAACAGCACATCATTATCGATGGTTTTTTTTGCCGGTAAGGCTGTTTGAATTTGATTAAAATCGAGGGTTCTTTGTTCAAAGATACTTTCAGGAACGTTTAATGTGTTTTCCGGTTGGGAAACCACAACAGGTCGTATCCCTGAAGTAACCCCTTCCACTTTTTGCGGCTCTTGTGCCTCAAAAGTCTTAAGCGCTTCAAACAACGGGTCGGGTTGCCTGCTGACCGGTTGTTCCTGGGGGGTAACAGGTTCAGGCTGTTGCTGTACAATCGCTTCTTCGACTTTCGGTTCCGCTTTGGATGAACTCATATTGATATTGATAGAAAGGTATTCTTCCCTTTCATGTTCATAAGGTGATGAATTCAGTACGAACAACAAGGCAACAATCAATAAAACCTCTACGATTGCCGCTAAAATACCTGATACGATAAACTTTGGTTCGATGCCCTTTTCCTGGTAATATTTTCCTTCGATGTTGACCACCCTTTAACGCACTTGTATGTTGATATTCGTGATGCCTGAGAGCCTCAACGCATCCAGCACTTTCATGACCACTCCGTGAGAGGCTTCTTCATCAGCTGAGATAACGGTGACAAATTCTCCGTCGCCTTTCTTTTTGGTTTCTGCAAATGAAAGGAGTTGTTGGGTTGTGATTTCATTTGAATCAAGGAAAATTCTACTTTGACTGTCCACGGTGATCCTGAAGATTTCCGGTGTCTCCACAACCTGTTCGGTTTCGGTCTCAGGTAACGTGATATCGATTGCCTTTTCACTTTCCAAATCAAAAGTGGAAGTCAAGATGAAAAACAGCAGCAGGATGAATAAAATATCAATGAGCGGTGTGATATTAATGGAGATCCCTTCATCATAATCGTGCTTGGCCATAGCCTTATATCATCCTTTTGGAAGGTTCTTTTGTTTTTAAACACTCCATCACATAATAATCGGTCAGATCATGCCGAATCCCGGTTGCCATCTCTTTGATGAAGCCCAGTAATATGGTTAAAGTAATTGCTACGATCAAGCCGGCAATGGTTGTATAAAGCGCTTCACCTATCCCGGTTGCCAGTTCATCGGCATATTTCAAGGCTTCTGTTTGTTCGATAGTGTTAAATATTTTGATCATACCGGTCGTGGTCCCCAATAATCCCAACAAAGGGGATATTGTGGCGGCTGTTGTGATGATCCTGAAGTTTTTATATAGCTTTTCACAATGTAATCCTACAATCTCCTGTACCTCATCGGCATTTCTGGAGCGGGTTTTGTTGATCTTTGAATTCAACGAAGATAAAAAGGCATTTTCATTTCCCGTTCTCATCCCTGCCTTGATGGATGAAAGCATAATAAGTCGTTCAAAAAAGAAAAAAAGGCCCAACGCCGCGGTAATAAAAATGACGATAATGATGGGTCCCCCAGTTTTGATAATATCCATATAAGACATCGATTTCCCTCCGTTCTATGTTTCCTTTTCCAGTTTTTGCAATTCGTCTCTCAATTTGGCTGCATCTTCAAATCTCAATTCAAGAGCTGCTTTGTTCATCTCTTCTTTCAATATTTCCAGGTAATTTTCCTGTTCCATATTCTCGGCAACACTCAGAAGCTGTTTTGTACTTTCGCTGATCCCCTCATAATCTTCTTCCTCTTCGCCTCTGTACTGAGCGAACATATCTTGTTCAATGGCCTTTTTGATGGTTTGCGGGGTGATATGGTGTTTTTCGTTGTAAGCTATTTGGATTTCCCTTCGACGCTGCGTCACGTCCATGGTCACCGCGATGGCTTTGGAAATTCGCTCTCCGTACATGATAACCTTTCCGTTCACGTTTCTGGCCGCGCGTCCCACAATCTGTATCAAGGTGGTTTCATTTCGCAAGAAACCTTCTCGATCGGCATCCAAAATGGCTACCAATGAAACTTCCGGCAGGTCAAGTCCCTCTCTCAAAAGGTTGATTCCCACCGCCACATCAATTTCACCGCTTCTCAGTTTTTTTAAGACTTCCACACGTTCTACGGTTCCCAATTCCGAGTGAATATATTCCGCTTTGGTTCCCAACTCCTGCAAGTACTCACTGAGTCTTTCCGCCATGGATTTGGTCAATGTGAGAACCAAGACCCTTTCATTATGACTGACCCTTTCTTTGATTTCTTCCAATAAGTCATCAATTTGATTCCTGGAATCCCTGAACTCAATTTCCGGATCGACTAAACCTGTTGGCCGGATAATCTGCTGTATGATTTCAGCCGAATGGTCTTTTTCAAAATCACTAGGTGTGGCCGATGTAAAGATCACCTGCCCCACTCTTTTTGAAAACTCTTCGAAGGTTAAGGGACGGTTATCCACCGCTGACGGCAAACGAAACCCGTATTCCACCAGCGTTTGCTTTCTGGACAAATCTCCCCGGGACATGGCCCTTAACTGAGGAACGGCGATATGCGACTCATCGATGATGGTAATGAAATCATCTTCAAAATAGTCTAACAAGGTCCAGGGTGGTTGGCCTGGTTTTCTCTGATCAAAATGCCTGGAATAGTTTTCAATCCCCTGACAATATCCCATTTCCGAAAGCATCTCCAAGTCCTGTTTGGTTCTCTGCTCCACACGCTGAGCTTCTATCAGCTTGTTTTGACTCTTAAAAAGTTGGATTTGTTCGTGCAATTCCTCTTCAATGGTCTTAATCGCCTTTTTAATCTTCTCTTCAGTTGTTACATATTCCGTTGCCGGATAGATAATAATCCGGTCGTAGTCTTCGATCTTACCTCTGGTGACGGGATCGAAGCTGTAAATGGTGTCTACTTCATCATCGAAAAATTCTACTCGGATACCGATATCGCTATAACCGGGATAAATCTCCAGTATTTCTCCCCGAATTCTGTAATTTCCACCTTTTAAAACATCTTCCGAACGGTCGTATTGCATTTCTGCCAGTTTTAGGGTTAATTCTCTCCTTGGAATCGAAACCCCTTTTTCCAACACCAAATTCATCTTTTTAAAGTCATCCGGATTACCGGATCCATAAATACACGAAACACTGGCTACAACGATAACATCCTTTCGGGTGATGACCGATTGAAGGACTGAAAGTCTCATTTTTTCAATAATTTCGTTGATTTGGGCTTCTTTTTCCACGAACACATCCCGTTTGGGAATGTAAGCTTCAGGCTGATAATAATCGTAATAGGAAATGAAAAATTCCACACGGTTTTCAGGAAAAAACTCCTTAAATTCCCTGTATAACTGCGCTGCCAAAGTTTTGTTGGGTGAAATAATCAAGGCCTGTCGTTGCAGCTTTTGAATCACATGGGCCATGGTAAAAGTCTTCCCGGATCCGGTGACGCCCAGCAAGGTCTGATAATTATTTCCCGCTTCTATGGAGCGACATATGTTTTCAATGGCTTCCGGCTGATCACCGGAAGGTTCATACCCACTTCGTATTTTAAAGTCCAATCTTTTTTGCCCTCTCCCAATATTCATCCAGTGTTTTGAGTTTTTGATCTTCAAATACTATATCGTCTGCTTTGATCATATCTTCCATCTGCCTGAATCGTTTGATAAACTTGTTAGTTGCCTTTCTCAAGGCATTTTCAGGATCAATTTTTAGGAATCTGGCCACATTCACCATGGCAAACAGTAAATCACCAAATTCTTCCTCTATCTTTTCCAGATTTTTTGAAACCCCTGCTTCATGATTGATCTCATCTTTTAATTCCACAAGTTCTTCATCAATCTTCAATAAAGCATCTTCAGTATGTTCCCAATCAAAACCGCACTCTGCGGCATTCTCCTGAACCCTTCTTGCCATGCTCAAGGCGGGAAGAGCTTTATTAATCTTACCGATTCGAGAAAGAGCTTGCTTGCCTTTCTCAGCAGCTTTGATGTCTTCCCATTGTTTATAGGAATAACTGTATTTTTCCGCGTCCTCAAATACATGGGGATGTCGCCTGATCATCTTTTCATTGACCGTTTTCAAGACATCATAAATATCAAAAGTACCTGCTTCACTGCCTATTTGAGCATGAAAAATCGTTTGCAGCAACAGATCTCCCAGCTCCCCCTGTAACTCTTCTACATTTTGGGAATCCACGGCATCCGCCACTTCATACGCTTCTTCTATAGCATATGGCTTGAGAGATTCATGCGTTTGCTTTTTGTCCCATTCGCAACCGTTTTCCCCTCTCAACTGCTCCATGATCTTCAGGAGTTTACTGAATTGTTCCATTTTTTGTTTCTCTGTGTGCATCAAACTCTCCTTTTGAAAATCACGATTTGGAGTCGATCCGATACGTTTTCGGCCTGGTCGGCAATATCGGCCAGTTTTTTTATGAGCTTCTCAAGTTGTATCTTATGGGCCAATTCGATTTCATCTTTTCTGAACAATGTTCTAACCAGGTTTTTCTCCAACATATCACTTTCATGTTCAAGGTCTTCGGTTTTATTGATGTAATCATTGGCTACATCCATATCGTTAAAGATTGAAGAAGCCGCTTTTTTGACCGACAAATAAGTCTCCAGAGACTTTTCAGCCAACTCGATCAACTTTGGAATGAACTCTTTGGGAATATTGATGTTTTGAAGTTCAATCAAATCCGCTGTGGATTCGGCTTTGTTTGCCACAACGTCAATTGATTCTGCAATTCCCAGCAAGTCTCCCCTAAAATTGGGTAAAAAAGCCCCTAAATACATTTCGGTTTCCATTTTTCTTCGCTTGTTATCTGCATCGCTCTCGTTTTTTCTGATCTTAGCAACAAAGGCTTCTTTGTCAAAATCAGGATCTTCGATGTTTTTAAGAAAATCGATCAATGATCTCACGGTGTTTTCAACGGCAACCATGTGGTCCTCGAAAAGCTGGATAATCCTCAGTTCCTTTTTTCCAAAAAACTGCATTGTACCTCCTCTTAATCATCGGCCGGGCTTTTTTATGTCCGGGTATAATAATCCTTCAGATATTTTCCAGTATATGATTTTTTATTGTTGACCAGTTCCCCTGTGGGGCCTGTAAATACCAAATTGCCACCTTTGTCCCCGCCTTCAGGACCTAAATCGATAATCCAATCTGCATTTTTTATTATATCAAGATTATGCTCAATCACAATAACGGTGTTTCCTCGTTCCACCAAGCGATCTAAAATCTCCATGAGACGCCTGACATCCTCAAAATGTAAACCGGTGGTTGGCTCATCCAATATGTAAATGGTACTGCCTGTGGCTCTTTTTCTAAGTTCCGAGGCAATTTTAATTCTCTGGGCTTCTCCTCCCGAAAGTGTGGTAGCCGGTTGCCCCAGCTTGATGTAACCCAGTCCAACATCCTGAAGTATTTGAAGGGTATCTCTGATCTTGTTGATGTTTTTGAAGAAATCTCTTGCCTCATCGATAGTCATCTCCAGGATATCCGATATACTTTTTCCCCGGTATTTAACTTCCAGTGTTTCCCGGTTGAATCGCTTGCCCTTACAGACATCACAATCCACATAGACATCCGGCAGGAACTGCATTTCGATCTTAACCTGTCCGTGACCACTACAGGATTCGCATCTGCCTCCTTTGACGTTGAAACTAAACCGGCTCTTTTTATATCCCCTGGAGCGGGCTTCAGGCGTTCTGGCAAAAAGGTCTCTGATCTCATCAAAGACTTTGGTGTAAGTGGCCGGATTGCTTCGAGGTGTTCTGCCGATGGGTGATTGACTCAACTCAATCACCTTGTCCACTTTTTCAAGACCTTCGATACCATCGTTTTTTCCAACTTCATCGTGGGTTCTGTAGATGTGGTTTTTCATGAGTGGATAAAGGGTTTCGTTCACCAAGGAGGATTTACCGGAACCGGAAACCCCTGTTACGCAAATAAGCACGCCCAAAGGAAATTCCACCGTCAGGGTTTTCAGGTTATTCTGGCCAGCACCTTTTAGGACGATACGTTCAGAGGAAGGATTTCGATAAGTATCCTTTAAGGGAATGGTCTTTTTACCGTTTAGATAATCTGCTGTTTGCGACACGCCTTCTCGGTAATTGTAAATCTGTTCCACTTCACCCTGAAAGACAATTTCCCCACCGTGTACACCGGCTGCGGGACCCAAGTCTACGAGATAATCAGAACTTCTGATGACTTGCTCATCGTGTTCTACCACGACAATGGTATTCCCCACATCACGCAGCTCTGTCAGTGTTTTAATCAACCTGGAGTTATCACGCTGATGCAACCCGATTGTGGGTTCGTCCAAGACATACAGAACTCCTTGAAGCCGGGAACCTATTTGCGTTGCCAGTCTGATTCTTTGAGATTCTCCACCGGAAAGGGTGGAAGCCCTTCTGGCCAACGTGAGATAATCTAATCCCACATCGATGAGAAATTTGATACGTCTCTTGACTTCTTTGATGACTTCCTGTGCGATTTTAACTTCCCGATCTGTTAAAGGCAAATCATTGATAAACTCAAAGGCATTTTCAATGGGCATCTCAGTTAACTGAGAAATATTCAACCCGTTGACAATAACGGCCAGAGCCTCCGGTCGTAACTTGTGACCGTGGCAGGTATCACAGGGTTGTTTTTGCATAAACTTGTTTTCAATCCATTCTCGAATACCCGGGGAGCTGGTTTGATGATAACGGCGTTTGATGTTGTTGTAAACCCCTTCAAATTCCTTGGAGGTCTCGTAATGGCCTGAGTCGAATTCATAACGGCGTTTGATTTTTTTATCGCTTCCGTAAATCAATGCATCCTGACATTTTTGAGGCAGCTCTTTAAACGGGGTGTTGGCATCTCCACCGTAAGTTTTACAAACTTTTACCAGCAAATCGAACATGTATCCGTCCTTGAACATGCCGATAGCGCCTTCGTTCAAGCTTTTCTCTTTGTCCACCATCAAATCCGGTGTGATTTCCAATTTATATCCCAATCCGGTACAGTCAGGACAGGCTCCGTAAGGGGTGTTAAAGGAAAAGATTTTTGGAGTGATTTCAGGGATACTGATACCACAAGACGGGCAGATAAAATCCTCACTGAAGACCTGGGATTCACCAGAATCGTGATTTCCAATCTCAACAAACCCGCCACCTTCCTTTAGAGCCAGTTCAATGGAGTCCGCCAGACGCTGCATGTGATCTCTGTCTTTTTCAAGTTTTAGCCGGTCGATCATTAATAAAATCGTATGACGGATATTCTTCTCCAATTCAATATTCTCTTCCAGGTCGAAAAGATTACCATCGATTAATATTTTTGAAAAACCTTTTTTTCGAAATCTTGCAATTTCTTTTTTGAATTCTCCCCTTTTCTCCCTGGCTACAGGGGCATAAATGACTATGCGAGATTCTACAGGCATTTCAGAATAAAGAATATCCACAATCTCATCCACACTCATTCTTGACAACTGCCTGCCACATGAGGGACAGTGTGGGATCCCGATGTGGGCGTATAATAACCTGAGATAATCATAAATCTCAGTCACTGTTCCCACGGTTGATCGCGGGTTATGACTGACGGTTTTCTGGTCAATGGCCACTGAAGGTGACAGGCCTTCGATGGATTCCACATCCGGCTTTTTTAAATCCCCCAAAAACTGTCTGGCATATGAGGACAAGGACTCCAAATAGCGTCTTTGCCCCTCCGCGTAGATTGTGTCAAAGGCCAAAGACGATTTCCCTGATCCGGATAATCCAGTGATAACCGTTAGTGAATTCCTGGGGATATGACAGTCTATGTTTTTAAGATTATGTTCTTTTGCGCCTTTTACGATGATTTTATCAAGCATTAAGACCTTCCACCGTTTCCAGCAATTCATTGGCCAAATGTGTAATTTGTTCTTCGTTGTTCCCTTCAATCATGATACGAATTAGGGGTTCCGTTCCGGAAGGTCTGACCAATATTCTACCCGTATTTTTTAAGGCATGTTTTGCCTTTTCCAGAGCCTCGCTCAACTCTGCCGATTCCATGATCTTTTCTTTATCGTGTATTTGAATATTCTTTAGTACCTGAGGGAATCGGGGAATATCATTGATCAGGACAGACAATCTTCTTTTAAAGTGACTCATTGTTTCCATAACGGTTAAAGATGTAATCAGGCCGTCTCCGGTTGTATTTCGATCAAAATAGATGATGTGTCCGGATTGCTCCCCACCGATCATTGCCCCCTTCCGTTTCATCTCTTCCAGTACGTAACGGTCTCCCACGCGTGTTCGGAGCAACTTCATACCCCTTTCGGTGATGTACTTCTCAAAACCCAGATTGCTCATGACCGTTGCAATGACTAAGTTGTCTGCCAACCTTTCAGTTTCTTTATAATAATTGGCTGTGATTGCCATAATCTTGTCACCGTCTACTTCCTGACCGGTCTCGTCAATCAAGATACACCGGTCAGCATCTCCGTCATGGGCGATTCCGATATCGGCATTTAATTCCAAAACGGTGTCAGCAAGTGTTTGAGTGTGTTGAGAACCACAGTTCAAATTAATATTATATCCATCAGGATTGGCGTTGATAACCGTTACTTTTGCCCCCAATGTCCGGTAAACTTCCGGTGCAATTGAATACGATGCCCCGTTTGAAGCGTCAAACACAACGTGAAGCTGTTTGGTCGCATTTTCACATGGGAAATTGGACAGATCCAAATCATCAAAGTGCTTGTAGATCCATCTAAGATATAATCCTCTTGCTTCGGGATAAGGCGTGATTCTCCCTAATTCATGATGGGTCTGCGCCCTGATACTGCCCGCCAGGATGATGTCTTCGATTTCCTCTTCTTCAGCATCCGGCAACTTGAAGCCGTCTTTAATGACTTTTAAACCGTTATACTCAAACGAATTATGAGAAGCCGAGATCATAACCCCGGCTGAATGATTAATATCCGTTACTTTTGCAAGAGCCGGTGTAGGCATAATCGAGCAGCACTTGACGTTCATGCCTCCCGAAGCTGCTCCAGAGGCAACCGCTGCTTCCAGCATATCACAGGATATGCGTGTATCCTTTGCCAGCATCAAATCCTTAATACCATCCTCCAATACGATTTGAGCAATGGCGTTTCCCAGACGGAATGCCAGATCAGCTGATATTTCCTTACCGGCCACTCCCCGGATACCGTCTGTTCCAAACAATTTACGCATTTACTTTTCCTCCTATTTCAACGAATCTAATATTTTCTTGGCATATGTACCATATTGTGTGTAATT
>CAYOFT010000042.1:0-12717 GCA_964403295.1 uncultured Thermotogaceae bacterium
TGAGATGCCGAGGGGACAGGTACATTGATACAAGGTTAAGCAAGCTTAACCCATAATCAACGTACCTGTCCCCTCTTACTTTTTAATCAATGTATCAGTCTCCTGTTACTTTGTCCCCTCTTACTTTTATGTCAGTTATTCTTTCTATGTTATAATTGTTATGTACGGTTAAATCAACAGGGGATGTGTTTTTTACGGCGCATGATGAGAGAAAAAGCAAAGAGTTCAGGTTAAAAAAATCATTGGGGCAGAATTTTCTTAAGAGCCAATCTGTTGTTCAACGGATTGTGGATTTGATTGACGACAACTGTATGGAATGTGTGGAGATTGGTCCCGGAAGCGGTATGATGACACAGTTGTTGTTAAATGAGGGATATCAGGTGTATGCCTTTGAGATTGATCGTAGACTTGAAGACCCGCTTAAACAACGTTTTAAGGATTATTGCGCCTTTCATCTTTACATGGGGGACTATCTTAAAACAACAGTGCCCGTTGAAATCTCACAAAGAGAATTGTGCGTTGTTTCGAATCTTCCTTATAACAATGGTACAGCGATTATTAAGAAGGTTTTAAAAGATTTTTCAGCTATACGTTTATGTGTGTTTATGCTTCAAAAAGAAGTGGCGTTGAGGATGGTCTCAAATCCGGGTAACAAGTCTTATGGGTCACTTTCCGTTTTTATGCAGTATCATTTTAATATTCAATTGGTGTTTACGATTTCGCCTAAGCATTTTAACCCGCCACCAAAAGTAGATTCCACAGTGATTCGTTTGATTCCGAAAAAGGAGAAACCGCTGGGGGAAAATCCAGAAGAATTCTTTGAATTTGTCAGACAAGGATTTAAAATGAGAAGGAAAAAATTGAAGAATAATTATGATTTTGATATTATGACTTATGCGTCTAAAATTGGGCTGGAAAATACCGTCAGGGCTGAGGAGATTTCCTTAGACAATTGGATCAGGCTTTACCGAGAGGTGAAAAGAGATGGCTAAGTCAATTATTGATGAGATGATCCGGCGCGTTCTTTATTCCATCAAAGAGGGTGTCATCATCATCAACTCGAATAAAAACGTGGTATTTATCAACAAGGCTGCTTTGGATATACTTGAATTGCAAGAGGACCAGGTTGTGGATAAAGATGTGAAAAATGCCATTCCCAATACCAGACTGCACATTGTTTTGCAAACCGCCATCCCTGAGTACGATCGAGTCCATTTGTTGAAAAACACCACCATCATCACATCACGAGTGCCACTTTTTGACGTAGGTGGAAATATTATTGGTGTAGCGGCAATCTTCAGGGATGTTACACATATACAGAAGATGGCTGAAGAAGTTACAGATTTAAAGCAATTGGAAAAGACTTTAAAGGCCATTATCAATTCCACAAGAGATGCAATTTCCGTTGCCGATGAGAATGGAAAGATTGTCATGGTCAACTCAGAATATACGCGCATTACCGGGCTCTCAGCAGAAGAGGTGGAGGGTAAACCAGCTACCATTGATATTGCGGATAAGGATGAAAGTAAACATATGCTGGTGGTTAAGACCAAAAAGCCTGTACTGGGCCGGCGTATGATCGTTGGAAAGACGAAAAAAGAAGTCATCGTGGATGTGACACCTCTTTACGTGAAAGACGAATTCAAAGGCAGTGTGGGTGTGATTCACGATGTGACTGAGATTTCCAAACTCATGGAAGAGTTGGCTGATGCCCGTTCCGTTCTCAGGAGAACCAATTGCAGTTCAACTTTCCAGGATATTGTCCATCACAGTGAAAAGATGAGAATAGCCGTTGAACAGGCAAAACGTGTTGCCGGTACAAATGCCACCGTATTGCTTAGGGGAGAAAGCGGTTCCGGAAAAGAACTGTTCGCTGAATCCATCCATAACAGCAGTGCAAGATCTGATAAACCGTTAGTGGTAGCAAACTGCGGGTCAACAGATTCCAAAAACATAGCCCTTGAATTGTTTGGTTCTCCGGTAAAAAATGGAAGATTAAAGATGGGCCAATTAGAAGAAGCTGATGGGGGAACGCTATTTATAGATGAAATTTCATATTTGGACAAATCTACTCAGCTTAAATTATTAAAATATATACAAACGAAACGATTCACACCCTATGGAGAAGCTGAAGAAAAGACGTTAGACGTTAGAATTATAGCAGGTACTGGCGCGAATCTGGAAAAATTGGTTGAAGAAAACGCCTTTTTACAGGAACTGTACTATAAACTGAACGTCATTCCCATCTTCATCCCGCCATTAAGAGAAAGAAAGGAAGATCTTAAAGCACTGGTCTACAATGCAGTTAAAAAATTCAACCAGGAATACCGACGGGACATCAGAAGGGTGAATGATTCCGTATTCAGTTTATTTATGCAGTATAAATGGCCGGGTAATGTTCGCGAATTGGATAACGCCATTGGGCGTGCCTTGATTAAAGCTCAACCGTTTGTTCAGGAATTAACCTTAGAACATTTTGATTTTCTCATGCCTAATTTGAAAGAGGTGGAGGGAAACAAGCTATTTAAGGGAAAACTGAAGGATGTAGTCGCAAAGGTGGAGAAGGAAACCATTGAACAGACGTTGTTCAAGAATCAGGGTAACCGGGCAAAAACAGCTAAAGAATTGGGACTTAGCCTGAGAGCTCTGTACTATAAATTGGAACGATACGATATCGCCATTAAAAACAAAGGATAAAGATATGAAAGATATACAGAATGAAAGCGATGACAGAAACATTCCCATCAACAAGGTGGGTGTCGGGGATGTTCGTTACCCTATTTTTTTAAAAGATCGGCAATACGGAGAGCAACACACTATTGGTACGGTGAACATGTATGTGAATTTACCTGAAAATTTCAGGGGAACCCATATGAGTCGGTTCATTGAAATATTACATGCACATGCCAATCGTATGGAACTTCAGAATGTACAGGAAATTCTGGTTGATATGAAGCGAATTCTTCGTGCCAACGAGGCACATATGACCATGCAGTTTCCATACACCATTGACAAACACGCTCCGGTCACGGGGATTAAAAGTCATATGGTGATTGACTGTGCTTTTGATGCGACCCTGAATAAAGATGATCAATTTATTTTCATTTTGGTGGTAACCGTACCCATCCAAACGGTTTGTCCGTGTTCCAAAGCCATTAGTGACAGAGGGGCGCATAATCAACGTGCTTATGTGACGGTGAAAATGAAAATGTCAAAGATGGTGTGGATTGAAGAGGTTGTTGAAGATATCGAAAAGGCAGCATCATCACCTGTTTTTCCTTTATTGAAAAGAAGTGACGAAAAATACATTACCGAGCATGGATACGACAATCCTAAATTCGTTGAAGATGTGGCCAGGGATTTGGCCATAGAATTAAAGAAAAATATTTCCGTGAAATGGTTCCACCTTTCCGTAACCAGCCAGGAATCTATTCACAATCATCATGCCTATGCATGTCTGGAATGGGAAAGGAAACAAGTTTGATGCTTAATCAATTAATGGATAAAGAGGCAATAGCCTTTTTGGAAATTGATAATTTATTGAAAAAAATCAAACCCTCCTCTCATTACGGGAAACAATTGTTGAAACACCCCCGTATTTATTTTAGAGGAGATGAGCAGGAACTAACCAAGCATTATAAAAGACTACGTAATCTTGAATACTTATGGCAAACTACTGAGAAAGAACGAATCAAGCGTTGTCTCTCTGAGTTGAAAAACATCTCTCATAGTTTGGATAAGATTGAAAATCAAGAATTGCCGTCAGTGGTGGATTTTTTTGAGATTAAGAAATTCCTGTTTTTCTTCAGAAGGCTTTTAAGTCTTTTAGAAGGGATTCAGGGGATAGCAAAACTGTACGAATTAGATTTTCAACTGGAGATTTGGAAAATTTTGGATCCCAGGAACACGAATCAATTCTTTTTCTCCATTGATTCTGACTACGCGATTGAGCTGAGAAAAGAACTTGAAAAATATCGTGATCTGGAAAAGGCTGAAATGCGAAAGGTCTGTTCAAAGTTGGAACACCTTTACGATTTGTCCTTGAAAAACAGAACGGAATTTCTTCTGGAAAGAGCGGATATCCGTAATCACGCTTTGAGAAAATCGGAAAATCTTGCCGTTATTTCGGAAAATGCCTTTTCAGTCCATTACAAAGTGATTAAATCCGGTCAGGATGCGGATTATTCTCAAGTGATACAACGTATCAATAATGAAATGGAAGAAGAAGAGATACGATACAGAAATGAGTTGATGCAAAATCTCTTATCATATACAAAGTATTTTAGAAATCAGATGCGCTTTATTGGGGAGTTTGACAGGGATATTGCCCTGTTGGAATACAAGACTGAATACGATGCCTGCTATCCTCAGGTTGATAATGAAACGTTAACTATTCAGATTGAAGCAGGTGTTCATAACGATGTGAAGTCTTTTTGCGATTACAGGGGATTTCTTTATGATCCGGTGACAATTCAACTGAATGAAGGTGTTACTGTGATTGTTGGGGCCAATATGGGTGGTAAAACAACAGCCTTAAGGTCTATTGGCCAATTTTATGCGGCTTTTGCCCTGGGGTTGCCAATACCTGCCCGTCGTTTTATTTCCTGCCTGTTGGATTCAGTCAATTGTGTATTCAGAACCCGAGAAGAAGAAGGATTGAGCGGTTTCGCAATGGAAGTTAAACGAATCCGTCCTGTCTTTCAAGAGGGTTATCATTTGAATTTAATCGATGAATTTGGTTCAGCCACCAATCCTAAAGAGGGGGATGCTCTGGCTTCATCAGTTGTGGCGTCTTTGGAAAAAAAGACAAGTGTTACTGTTTTTGTCACTCACTTCTCAGGACCCCTTGCTTTTGGCGATCAAAGCTATCAAACCGGCTTTTTGCGGGATCATGAGAATGAAGTATTGGATGCTGAAAACATTTACCAATACATCGATCACCGACTGGAAAGAATCGAAGACAATCATGTGCCCCAAGCAGCCATTGAAATTTCAAGAGCATTAGGGATTCCTCAAGACGTGATTGAGAAGGCAAGGATACTGGTGTTGGGGAACACACCTTAGAAGTTTTTTTGAAAGGCAAAAAAACTTCATGGTGTTGGGAGATTATCGTTTACAGAGATGTTCACGATAGAATGTATAGACCCCCCGCAAGAGCCCCGTGAAGTTTTGTACCTTAAAAAAACTTCGAGGACTGTTACACAAGTCCAGACCGGAGGGGGATTAGGGAAGGAAGAGAGCCTTTTTTCACAAGTTGTGCTTGAAGTGCTGAAAGGTAAAACTATATTGGGGACTATAGAGACAGTCACAAACCAAAAATCCCCCCTTGGGGGGGGTGCCCTCGAAGAGGGTGGGGGGGTTATTGGGAGACGATGAGGTACAGTGATGTATCCGTAATCGAGTATAGACCCCTGCTGGGGAATTAGGGAATTAAGAGGCATTTTTTGATGATACAGGTTTTTTAGTAATTTTTAAGAATAATACAAGGAGGAAATATGAGTAATAACATCAAACACAAAATTATGGTATTAAGTGGAAAAGGCGGTGTGGGCAAGAGCACTGTAGCCGTTAATTTGGCCACGGCATTGGCTGAAGAAGGTTTCAAGGTTGGACTAATCGATATCGACATACATGGCCCCAATGTGGCGAAGATGTTGGGTATTGGAGATAAAAAACTGGAAGCTACACCGAAGGAAACGATTCTGCCCATTAAGGTATTTCCAAATTTAAGTGCGGTTTCCATTGCCAATTTGGTTGATTTGTCTCAACCGGTGATTTGGCGAGGTCCTTTAAAACAGAAAATGATTGAACAGTTTGTCAATGATGTAGAATGGGGGGATTTGGATTTCCTCATCGTGGATTCCCCTCCGGGAACCGGAGACGAACCTTTAAGTGCGCTTCAGGTGATCGGGGATATGGACGGAGCGGTTATTGTTACCACACCTCAAGGCGTTTCAACCATGGATGCCATGCGATCGGCTGTATTTGTTCAAAAGTTGAATTCACAGGTTTTGGGTATTGTGGAAAATATGAGTTATTTTGTTTGCCCCAATTGCGGACAACGAACATATCTGTTTGGAGAAGGTGGCGGAGAAAGTCTTGCAAAAGAACTTGATACTGATTTAATCACACGTATTCCACAAAACCCCGAATTGATGAGGCTTTCTGAAGATGGCAAACCTGCCTGTTTATATATGCGTGGAACAGAGTTGGAAACCGTTTTTAAGGAATTGGCCGGATATGTGATTAAAAAATTAATGGGCAAAAAGGAAGAGAATAAGTCAAATGACTAAAACAGAGGTGTTAAAATACCTTCTGCTCTCTTTTTTTTCCATCCTGCTCATCTTTACAAGTTTAGTAGGGCTGGTGGGGTATTTATCCCTGGATTTCGCATCGGACTTGATTAAAGAGCTTTTCTCCGGAGTAACGGTGTTTTCATCACAACTGTTTTTTCTCCAATTTGTTCTGTTGGGTTTAACAGCTGTTTTCCTCCACTGGACAGCGATACTTGGTCTTTGTTCAAAGGGGATGAAACCGGTTTTATGGATATCTTTTCTTGGTTCTTTATTGCTGCTGGCCTTGAATGGTTATTCTATCCTTGTTAACGGTTTCAAATGGATGGGATATGAGTTTTTCCATGGACAATCCATGGCCAACAACCGTGTTTTTCTGCTGGCTGGCATTGCATATTTTATCGTTATTTTTTCAATGACGGCGATTACCGGTTCTATGCTCTTTCAAAAAGGAGATAAGAGTGAAACGGAAGAATAACTTTGGATTTTGCCTTCTGTTTTTCCTGTTGCTTGTCTTTGTGATGTGTTCACCAGTTTTTTCTCAACAGGAGGAAGCAGAGCGAATAGCACTTGAGAATTATCTTGAAGATATGCCTGAGGAAGAATGGTCCAGGTACTATTTTTCTCAAGCCATTCAAAGCTGGGGTGAAGCCGAATATGTCAAAGCACGTGAAATGATCGAAAAGGCTTTTGAAAAGCCGGTGTATCCCAGAGATATTCCAAAGTTTTGGTATTTTTTGGCAAAATTGAATATTGAAACGGGTAACACCAACGAAGCCGTTGAAAGTTTAAACAACGTCTTGTTGATTGAGCCGGACAGAACGGAAATTATTATTTTGCTTAAAGTATTGAATATGCTTGGAAAAATAGAGTCGGATGATAATCCTATCCTTGGCTTGGAATACATGTCGGAGATTCTGGGATTTGTTGACACATACGAATTCTTTTACAACCCAGTAGCATCAGATGTTTATAATGGGGCTGTTTATATTTTAGATCGTGCCAATCGATACATCTTTATTTCCAAATATGGACAGAATAGTGCCATTGAACTGGAGATGGAAGCGCCATCTTCTATTGTAATAGATAAGATCACCGGAAAACTTTATTGTTCTGATCTGGAAAGTGGCAAGGTATTTGTCTTTGACTTGTTAAAGAATGAGATTGTTAATGAGTTTTCCGGGTTTAAAAAACCCTTTGTTCAGACCGTTGACCGATTGGGCAATATCTATGTTCTGGATCCACCAAACAATCGTATTGCCATTCTAAGCAGCACTGGCAAAGTGATCAGGTATCTATACTTGTCTGATGGCTATACCGTAAACATTGTCAATGATATTGATGTCTCCTTCGATCGAATTATTATGCAGGATTTATCTGCAAAGGCCTTTCGTATCATCAGAACCGATTCATTTGAGGAAGAACTTCTTATACCTTTCAGAGAGGATTCTCTGGCAGTTTGTTCCACAGTGGGACCGGAAGGCATGCTTCTAACAATTTGGGATGATGGTGTGTTTACATCCCTTTCTTTGAAAGAAGATGCAGCGTATCAAATCATTGATACGACAAACATTGAACTAACGGGTGTGAGTGATATAGATTATAACTCGCCTGTTTTAACGGTTACCGATTTCAACACTAACCAGGTAAGGATGTACACAATCATACAGGAAAAACCTATGGCTTTTGTGAATATTGATGCTGTGGAAGCAAATCTCAGCGAACTGGCAATTCAATTTCGGGCGCTGGATAATATGGGAAAGCGTTTCCAGTTTATCCGACCGTTTTTGAATGTCATCGATAGCGGGGGATTTGTTCCATATCAAATGGAGACTGTACCTTCAACTGTAAACTTTTTAGAGATAACAGATGGGAAAGAATTTTTCGAGGAAGGGTTTCGACGGTTGAAAAAAACTGAATACAACGTTGTATTGTGGAAATATGACGGTTATGATTTCAATTTTGAAAGTATTGCACCGGCCATGTTTTCAAAGAACGTCAGTATTTACGTGTTGAGTAATATTTCCGTACCGGATAAAATCAAAAATTTGGCGAAACTTACCGGAGGTATTGTCATTAATACTGAAATGGAAACCTTTTTAAAGGAATATTTTAGAAACCTGAAAACTATCTTGACACCGAAAGTGACGTATAATCTTTCTCTCCCCTTTGAAGGGATCAAAACAGTTAGTGTGTCATTGAGAATTGCGGGATTGGATTATTCGGATTCAATTTATTACGCTATTTATATGATTCCCTATTTTACTCAAAGACTGGAGTGAATAGATGGATTATCGAGAAGAATTAGTCACATCGAACAGATTAAAGCAAGCGAACGAAGTTTTGAAACGGGGTAAAGTGAAAGATGCATTGAGTTTATATGCGGATATTATTGAAGAGGATCCTGAAAATCCTCTTGTGTACTATAATATGGGTGTTGCCTTTGTAGAAAGAGAAGATTATGATTTGGCAAGACAAGTCTTTTCACATTGTCTGAAATTGGGGTTGGAAAACAGTCGGATTTACATCGGTTTGGGTATTTGTTCACTCCATTTTTCCGAAAATGATCAAGCTCTGGCGTATTTTGGGCAGATTGATTCAAAGCAACCTTCTTATAAAGAGGCGTTAATCGGGAAGGTGTATGCTTATCTGAATAAAGATGATCCGCAAAAGGCTATGGAGGTTCTTGATGAACTGAAGAAATTAAACATCTGGAATCAGGAACTGTCTTTGATGGAAAGGAAAGCCAAATGGGTTCTTTATTCGCAAAAAGAAAAAAAGTAAAAACTTGGGGAAAAGCTAATCAAGTCAGTAAAAAGAAGTAGATAATAATAATAATCAAACCCCCAACCAGCAACAACAAGAGCATACTCAGAAAGAAATCTCCAAAACTGCTGCTCTTTTTTTCTGATATGGTGCGATTTAGGCCTGATTGAATTCTTCTGTGTTTACTCATCACTTCTGCCAGGGAAATGGAATCATTAGCGGCTTCAGTTTTTAAGTTTTTTAATCTGCTTTTCATCTTATCAGGATCATACATCAGTCTTATGCTTCTTAAAACAATAGATTTTGCAACGAAAGAAGAGCCAATCTGAACCTTGATCAGAACGAAATTTTTTGATACTGATGGCATGATTTCCTTGGATACAATAGTTGCTTCCAAAGGAACGGTGTTTTTGTTTTCTGCATCAAAATGTCCCGGATATTCATCCACAAGTCTTCTTTGAGATTCTTCATCAGTAAAGCCCAGGATTGTACAATAAATCATATCTCCAATATCAAACTGATCGATGGAAACCCCTTCCAGAGGGTCAACAATGGGATATATTTCCGGGAGACTCATGATGTCATCTCTGGTCTTTAACGAGTTCAGAAAAGACTCGTTATCCACATCCCCTAAAAAAGAATTAGTCAATTCTTCGTAAGTTGATGTTTCCACGTTAAGTTCAAGATCCAGAGAACTGGTCCAATTTTTAAAAATTTCATTGACTTCGAATCGAATGATATCGACTTCGTTGTTTTGTATAATTTTGGACATTCGGATGGCAAGTCCCTCTCTGCCACCAATTTTACTGATTTGATTGTGCAGATAACGCATAAACTCTCCGGTCATTTCACTAACTTCCGCGGAATGACCGGCAATATCCACGTAAAAACTATTTAATGACTCTCTGAAAGTTGAGAGAGGCAATTTAATATCCATTGCAATTTGACTGGAAAATCGACGCGGAAAACAAATAAAACGATACTCGATAGTTTCATTGGTTTTTCCGAAGAAATATCCAAGAAAAGCCTCATCCGTTGCTTTGCTTTCCGCTTTTATTTTTAGTGAGAAGAAATCGAAAAACATTCATGACCCCTTTTCTTAACTAAGGCTTGTATTTTTTTAATTCACTTGCTTTCTGCCTATCGAATACATCTTCCACTTTGGATTTGCCAATCGTTAGTGCTATCTTGATTTACATCGCTGTGGATTACGCAATTCTTTCCTATTATAGCATTTTCAGGTATTTTTGCATTATATCCGATCACGCTGATTTGAGAGTTATAAACACCGGGATTCTCTTCGTTTTCTTTGAAATCTCCCACACCGATCTTTGTTCCGGAGCCGATTTCAGCATTTTCAGCAATAACGGCATTGGATATTTCAACTCCGTCACCGATTTTTACTCCAGTTAAGATGATGGAATCCTTGATGATCGACCCTTTTCCAACCTGTACACCTTGGAAAAGAATAGATTTGTTCAATACACCGTGTATTTCACATCCTTCACTCACCAAACTGTTGGTACACACGGCTTCTCTCCCAAAAAATGCGGGAGGCATTTCTTCCGTCCGTGTATAGAATCTCCAGGAATTGTTGTATAAGTTTAATTGAGGAATGGATTGGATCAATTCCAAATTAGATTCCCAATATGAATAAATGGTTCCCACATCCCGCCAATAGCCTTCGTATTCAAAGGCGTAAAGATCATCTTTTTCCTCCACCATCTTTGGAATGATATCCTTTCCAAAATCGTGACTGGAGGATTCATTTTTGGCATCCTGGATAAGGATTTCACGAAGATAATCCCAGTTGAAGATGTAAATGCCCAAAGAGGCCAGCGTGCTTTTGGCATGCTGGGGTTTTTCCTGGAATTCAACAATACGTTTTGAGATGTCAGTAACCATGATACCAAAACGGTAAGTTTCGTTCAAAGGTACGTTCATACAGGCGCAACTGGCTTTGGCATGCTTTGAGATATGAAAGGTGAGCATGTCCATGTAATCCATTCCATAGATGTGATCTCCCGAAAGAACAAGTACGTATTTGGGGTTTGTTTTATCCAAATAATCCAGGTTTTCATATATGGCATCAGCGGTTCCCTTAAACCAGGCCTTGCCGCTTTCGTAAGTATATGGTTGTAATACGGTGACACCGCCTCCCTTTCTGTCCAAATCCCAGGGACGACCGATACCAATATGGGCGTTGAGTTTGTGTGGTTTATACTGCGTCAAAACACCTACTTTATATATTCCTGAATTGACACAGTTGCTTAAAGCAAAATCAATTATTCTGTACTTTCCGCCAAAGGGTACTGCAGGCTTTGCAATATCTTCAGTCAGCACTCCCAATCTTGTCCCTTGTCCTCCTGCTAAAACCATGGCAACAATAGATGACTGCATCCTAATCCCCCCTTAAATGACGCTTCCCTTTTCGAATACGAGAAGGTCGTCCTTTCTGCCGATTAATCTTTTCTCTGTTCGAATATTGCACTCCTTGTCAAATATGGAATATTTGACGTGCGCACCTTCTTCGATCACTGTGTCCTGCATAATGATGGAATTTTCCACCACAGCACCGGCCTTTATCTGAACCCCTCTTGAAACGATAGAATTGATGACTCTTCCGCTGATGATACATCCATCCGAAACGATGGAATTTTCAACATGAGAAGTTCCCGTACACTTTGGTGAGGGTAAATCTTTTAATTTTGTATGAACGGTATTGCCGGTATAGAATAACTGTTGTCGGATGTTGTCATTGAGTAAATCCATGTTGATGGTAAAATATTCATCGATGCCTTTTTTGGTGTTTCTCCAGTAACCGTCAAATTTGTAAGCGTAAAATCTGAGTTTGTTCAAATTGGGAATTAACACATCCAAGAGAATATCGTAACCTTCAGATTGTGGAATGGTATTGTAAAGTAGATCCATTAAAAGATGTTTGTTCATGAAATAAATCCCTAAAAAGGCTTTATTTGAAACGTTTTCAGTTGGTTTTTCAACAAACTGAGTGACTCTTCCTTCGTCATCTGTTTCGATTTGGCCGTAATCAGAAAGGTTATAACTGTCATCCAGCTCTTTATACAAGAAGGTGACATCTGAACCTTTGGAAAAATGATAATTAAACATTTCCGAATAGTTAAAGGAGTAAATATGATCTCCGGATGCCATCAGGACATAATCTTCATCGCTTCTTCTCAGAAAAGTCATGTTTTGATGAATGGCATCACCGGTTCCCCGGTACCAGTATTTGTTGTTGATAGCCATATACGGCTGTAAAAGGGTCAACCCTCCGTGTTTTCTGTCCAAATCCCATTCTTTCCCTGATCCCAAATGATCAATAAGGCTTCTGGGACTGTACTGAGTCAAGACCCCCACACGTCTGATGTCCGATGCAACCATATTCGACATGGTAAAATCAATCATTCTGTATTTTCCAGCTACCGGCAAAGCAGCACTTGCCCTTTTAGTTGTTAGCAATCCCAGGTTTTCACCACGACCACCGGCAAATATTAGGCCTAATACCTTCATATTGATTTATCCCCCTTTTTGAGAGTTTTTGTGAACGTTTTTTATTATACCATGTTTTGGGAGTAGTTATAAGGTAGAGAGGGGGCCTATACCCTCGGAAGTACAGCTGAAAAAACTCCTGAGCTCC
>CAYOFT010000043.1:0-12435 GCA_964403295.1 uncultured Thermotogaceae bacterium
CATGCCACAATTTCTTTGGATGCCTACAGGCATAATTTAAGATATTTCAAAGAAAAAGTATATCCCACAAGGATCATGCCGGTTATAAAAGCGGATGGCTACGGACACGGTGCAGTAGAGTTGGCAAAGATAGCGGAGTCTGAGAACGTTGAATACCTGGTGGTCGCCTTCTTGTCAGAAGCGCTTGAACTGAGAGAAAATGGTATCAAAACACCTATTCTGGTTCTGAATTATTTCAAACCGGAATACGTTCATCACCTCATTGAGAATGATTTGACAGCCACCATCTATTCTAGCCATCAATACAACGGGCTCAAAAAACACTTAAAAGACAAACCCTTAAAAGTTCACACCATCATCGATACCGGAATGTCAAGAGTTGGGTTTAACCATGTGGACGCTGTTGAAAAAATTAACGAACTCCTATCAGATAAAAAGTTGAGAGTTGAGGGCCTATACACCCATTTTTCATCTGCTGATGAAGAAGACCTGTCATTTACAAAGTTGCAGATTGAGCGATTTAAAAATGTTGCCAAGTACTTTGAACAGATCACTTTTAAACATGTTGCTAACAGTGCAGGGGCCATGTTCTGTGAAGAAAATCTTTTGGATTTCGTCAGAATTGGCATCGCATCATACGGTTTGGATCCCAAAAACATTCAACGTGAAAAGGGACTGGAACCGGTTTTAACTTGGGAAACGGTCGTATCCATGGTAAAATGTATTTCCAAAGGAACGTCTGTCAGTTATGGCAGGACTTTTACCGCAGATAAGATTATGAAAGTGGCAACAATTCCGGTAGGCTATGCAGATGGATACAACCGCCTACTTTCAAATCAGGGAGAAGTTTTAATCAAAGGAAGAAGATGCCGTATTCTGGGACGGGTTTGCATGGATCAATTTGTCGTGGATGTGGATCATATTGATCAAATTGAACCGGGTGAAAGAGTGATTCTTTTGGGAAAAATGGGATCTGAAGAGATTAGTGCTGAAGAAATGGCTCAACGGATTCAAACCATTAACTACGAGATAACCTGCGCCATATCAAAACGAGTTGTAAGGAATTATAAGTAACTGAAAACTATTCATGCAGTAAAGGAAAGATATGATAAAATAAACATCGTATCGATAGAGAAAAGAAGGGATGTGTACAGTTGAAACTTGGTGATTTGCTGAGAGAAAAGATGGATGAGTTTTCCCAGGAAGCTGGTAATTATCTACCAAAAAACAGCGGAAAATTTATAACAGACATGGAACTGGATGACTATGTTTCCAGTGTTTTAAAGGTAACCAGCAAGCGAATGCAAACCACAAGGGATGGCAAAAACTTTTTATTGCTGACATTTGAGGATCGAAGCGGAACCATGAGGGGGATTGATTGGTGGAATGCAGATCTGAACGATGAAAGGCTGACACAGGGAGCCGTTGTACGGGTTGAAGGAAAGATCAAGCTGTTTGACACAAAAAAACAATTGAACATCAAGAATTCCAAAGACGCTGTTACAGTGCTTTCAAAAGACGAATACGATCCGAAGAAATTTATTGAAATCACATCCAAAGATGTGAAAGTCATTTATGATGAAGTGTTGAAAATCATCGATTCAATCAACGACAAACATATCAAGGCACTCCTTGAAGCCATTTTTGTCCATGACGAAAAATTTGTCGTGCGATTTTTAGACGCACCTGCTGCAACTACCGTTCATCACGCTTACAAAGGCGGACTAATTGAACATTCCCTGGATGTAGTTAAACTGGCCAAGGATATCCGTAATAATTACCCGGATATGGAGATCAACGACGACATCTTAATCGCCGGTGCATTATTACACGACATTGGCAAGACCAAAGAATATATCCTGGCATCTTCCGGGATTGAACGTTCAGGTTCTGGAGAAATGTTGGGACACATCATTATGGGTATTGAGATGGTAGATCGATATGCAGATTCCCTGGATGATTTTCCCCATGATTTGCTGATGGAGATCAATCATATCATCCTGTCTCATCATGGTGAAATCGAATGGGGTGCACCGATTCAACCGAAAACCATTGAAGCCATGATCGTTCATTCTGCCGATAATGCGGATTCAAAGATCGCTCAATTCAGAGAAATCACAAAAAAAACTTTGGACGATAACAACGCATACGTTCAAAATCAATGGAGTGAATACAATCGATTTTTAGATAGAAAGATAAAGGTGAAAGGAGTTGATCAATCCTATGAATAAAGGAATCAAATTCGGTACCAGCGGATGGAGAGGCATCATTGCCGATGATTTCACATTTGAAAATGTGGAAATCGTATCCCAGGCCATCGCTGATTACTTAATGACAAAAAAGAAAAAAGGTTCAAAGGTCATTATTGGATATGATGCAAGGTTCATGGTGGAGGATTTTTCACAGCGTGTTACTCAAGTCCTGACAGGTAATGGCATATCGGTACTGCTTTGTGATCGACCTACTCCAACCCCTGTTATCTCCTATCTGATCACATTGAAAAAGCTGGACGGTGGGATCAACTTAACCGCTTCTCATAATCCCTACAACTATTGCGGTTTGAAATTTAACCCCGAAGACGGGGGACCCGCCATGCCTGAGCTCACCGATTATATAGAAAAAAGGGCAAAGGAAATTGTTTTGGATAAAAACAGTATCAAAAAAATAGATTTGGAAACCGCCAAAAAGAAGAAATTATTCTCCGTTATCACACCGGTTGAAGAATATACGGAAATGATGTTGAAAAAATTTGACGTTGAGAAAATGAAAGAACAGGGCTTAAGTGCCGGTGTGGACATGGTATTCGGGACGGGAAACGATTTTTTGGATACCATCATGAACAGGATTTATGATGAACGATCACATATTGTTTATTACAACGATTTCAGAGATCCTTATTTTGGGGGTTATCGCCCTGAACCGGATGAAATTCGTTTAAAAACCCTAGGGAAAGATGTAACCAGAAATAAAATGAATATGGGGCTTGCTCTGGATAATGATGCTGACCGATTTGGCATAGTCGATGACAAAGGGGAGTTCATCTCTCCCAATGAATACCTGGCAATGGTAGCCTATCATTTGTACAAAAATAAAAAAATGGATGGCGATTTGATCAGAAGTGTTGCCACCTCCCACATGATGGACCGGGTAGCCAACCATTTTGAGCATCGAACCGCTGTTACACCGGTTGGCTTCAAGTTCATTGGTAAATTGTTGTCCACTGGAGAATATGCCTTGGGTGGAGAGGAAAGCGGTGGACTGAGCATCAAAGACCATGTCCTGGAAAAAGACGGACTTTTGGCCTGTCTCTTGGCTTCTGAAATGCGTGCCTATGAGGAAAAGGAACTGAGTGAGATTAAAAAAGATGTTGAAAAAATCACCGGGAAATTCCACAGCACACGCTTGAACATAGAGTTGGAAACAAATGAGCAGAAAGAAAAGATTATTAAATCTTTTATTTTACAAAAAAATGACTATGCCGGTTTTAAAATCAAGGAAAGACTGGATATGGATGGCATTGGCTTCCAGCTTGAGGATGAAGAAGAAGACACATGGATTCTTGCCAGGGCATCGGGCACAGAGCCGGTTGTTAGAATTTATATAGAAAGCAGTAAAAAAGAGTCGTTTGACAAACTGTTGAAAGAGGTGAAACACCTTAAATGAGTCATTTAGTCATAGTTGAGTCTCCATCAAAGGCAAAAACCATCAAGAAGTACTTGGGAAGAGGTTACGAAGTCATCTCTTCAAAGGGGCATATCCGTGATCTGCCTGTCTCAGAACTGGGAGTGGAAATTGACAAAGGTTTTGAGCCTGTTTTTGTAACGATGAAGGGAAAAGAAAAGGTCATCAAAGATATCAAATCAAAGGCAAAGGGAAAAGACGTCATCTTGGCATCAGATATGGATAGAGAGGGGGAGGCCATCGCCTGGCATATTGCTCAGATACTGGGCTTGAAAGAAAGCGAAAAGAACCGGGTAATCTTCTCTGAAATTACCAAAAACACCATTAACGAGGCCATCAAAAATCCCAGACCCATTGATAAATCCAAAGTCGAAGCACAATTTGCCAGAAGAATCCTTGACAGGATCGTGGGGTATAAAATCAGTCCTTATCTTTGGCGCGCTTTGAGAATGAACAGTTTGAGCGCGGGAAGAGTACAGTCTGTGGCCTTGAAATTCATTTGCGAATTGGATGATAAAATCGTCAAGTTCGTTCCTGAGGAGTATTGGAAATTCAAGGGATTGTTTGGCGAATTGGAAGCGGAACTCACCAAGATAAACGGTAAAACACTTGAAAAAAATAAAGTAAAGACACAAAAACAGGCTGAAAAGATTAAAGAGGAACTCAATCATTCATCTTTCTCCGTGAAAAGCATCGAAGATAAAAAGGTCAGTAAAACTGTTCCTGCACCCTTTACAACCAGCACATTACAGCAGGCTGCTTCAAACCTGTTGGGATTTAACGTGGGAAGGACCATGCAAGTTGCTCAAAAACTCTATGAAGGAATAGAAACACCTGACGGGCAAACGGCTTTTATCACCTACATGAGAACAGACTCAACAAGACTTTCCGATGTAGCGTTAGATGGTGCTGAGAAATTTATCAAAAAAAATCATGGTGCAAACTATCATAAAAGACGAACATTTAATACAAAGAAATCCAACGTACAAGATGCTCATGAAGCCATCAGACCCACTTATCCGGAAAAGAACCCGGAATCGGTGAAAGCATTCATGGAGAAGGATCAATTCAAGCTTTATAATCTGATTTGGAATCGTTTCATGGCATCTCAATCCACTCCATCTCAATACATGAACAAAAAGATTCAAATAGAAGACAAAGAATCCAAATACTTGTTTGAAGCAAAGGGCAGTAAGCAAATATTTGACGGTTTTGAGAAATTCTATCCACAAAAGAATTCCGAAAAAATTCTGGAGACCGACTTGAAAGAAAAACAGGCAGTGAATCTGGACAAATTGGATATAAGCCAAAACTTCACCAAACCGCCTTCCCGATTTACAGAAGCTACACTGGTAAAGATGTTGGAAAAAGACGGAATTGGGCGACCCAGTACCTACGCATCCATCATCAAAACCCTGTTCTCCAGAAATTATGTGAGACGAGAAGGCAAGACCATTGCCCCCACATTCGTGGGAAAAGTAGTCAATCACTTCTTAACCGGTCATTTCCCGAAAATCATTCAAAAGAAGTTTACAGCTTTGATGGAAAGTGATTTGGATTATGTAGAAATTGGGGACATCGACTGGAAAAAGGTCTTGACAGAATTTTACGACAAATTTGTGCCTACCCTTGAAAAGATGGATCAACTGATCAAATCTAAGAACCTGAATGTGGATATGAAAACCAACGTCAACTGTAAAAAATGTTCAAAACCCATGGAAATGCGTGTTGGCAGATACGGTCCATACTTAACCTGTCAAAAATGCAAGGTCAATCTCTCCGTTCCGGAAGACATTGAAGCCTACATGGAAAAAGACACGGTGTATTTCAAAGATCCCGAAAAACTCCAGGAACAAACCAAGAAAGAATCCAAAGAAATCGGACGAGAGTGCCCCAAATGCGGTGCACCACTAGTGGAGAAATTTGGTCGTTTTGGAAAATTTATCGCATGCAGTAATTATCCGGATTGCAAATACACCGAAAATATCGATGTAAAAGCGAGAGGTAAATGCCCGGAATGCGGTGCCGAAGTCGTAAAAAGAAGAAGTAAACGGGGGAAATTTTTCTACACCTGTAAAAACAACACATATAATGGTGGTGATTGCGAATTTATCTCATGGGATGAACCCACAGATTATAAATGCGAAAAATGTAATGCAACACTCTATGTGAAATACACAAAGACCCATGGGGAGCATTTATATTGTAAAGAATGCAAATCACGTTATCCTTTACCCATTGAAGAGGATAATGAAGAATAAAAGAAACTTTCAAAGGCTTCAAAAAAGTCCCTCTTAATGAGGGACTTTTTTTATAATCCTTCTACCCAACAAGCTCTTCCGCCAGCTGTTCTTTCATCACCGGCTGCTTCTTCCGAAGGAACTGAACCCGTTAATCCATAGGATTGAGGATCACCTTTTTGACTTAAATGATTATAGATAACACCTGGTTTATATTGATAATTTTGCTCTCTAACCTCAAAAGTCTCTGTATTGATTAAAAAGAACTTATTACGTGTTAAAACATCGTTATAAGCCTTCACTCCGGCAAGAATAGATTGACCGTCTTTAAAATGAGAGAATCCTATACTCCGTTCTCTTGCATCTCCCTGTATGAGTTTGTTAACCACATAAGTATTGTTTACTTCCACTACCATTTCCGTTAAAAAAGCATTGGTAGTGAATTGATAAAAGGCCACTTGCTCTTCATCAAAGGTTCGCTTTGTAGCGGCCATAACATATTCGTTCTGACCTGTTCTTCGCATCCCGCCAAAGATATAATGAACATCATCTGCATTAAACAACAATGTTTGAGATTTAAAAGTCGGCTGATATTCATAAACACGCATCAACCAAATTTTCTGTACGCCTGATGCATTGGTTGCTTCACCAACAAAAAAAAGTTCAGGTGAGTCCGGAGTTTGATAAATTCTTTTGATCCCATTATCCCGTTCCAGATAATCATAAAAATAGGTTTGCCTGGATTCTCCGTTCAAGGTATCGATTTCCAATACAAAGCCATCATCACCATTTGATTGATCTCTTCCTGCGAAAACGCCATCTGCAGAATTTGTCTTACCATAAGCCATGATTGTATTTTCAGATGAAAACAAAGCCCCGTATAAAAGATCAAGCCCTGATCCGGGATATACCATACTCCAGATTTCATTTCCTTGCTCATCAACGTAAAACAACTCAACATTTGTATCATAATTGACTAAATTGACCTTTTGGATTCCGATCAAATATTCACCATTTTGTGAAAAAGGGTTGGGAAGGATGAAAACACCCGTTCTACCTGAAGTACCTGAAAAAGCTGGTGAAAAGACCCATTCATTTCCGCCATTTGCATTTAACTTGACCGCTTTAACATTGGTTATAATCAGCCTTTCGGTATTATCAGTTTGCGTTTCCATTAAAGAAACAAAACCTCCATCAGAAGTAGGATGGATAAAAACGCCCTCTTCGCTATCTGTGGTTTTTACAATGGTTCTCCCCCAATTGGCAACAAGAGAAAACAAACCATCGCCTCCCGGCCCGGGTAAGGGCATTTGACAGGAGACCATTAAAACAATCAGCAACAACCCCACAACTTTTAAATAACGCTTCACAGAACCACTCCCTTTAGATTTTCAGCAATAACTTAAGGAGAATTATCAACTCCATCAATTGTACTATAATACATTGAATTATATCAGACTGTCGCATGAAATGTAGAAAATGGTATAATTCGCCTTGAAAAACTAAAATGAAGGGACTGAGTCAATGGACTGGTGGAAAAAAAGCGTTGCTTATCAAATATATCCCAAAAGTTTCAAAGATTCAAACAACGATGGAAAAGGAGATATTCAGGGAATCATAACCAAACTGGATTATTTAAAGGACTTAGGTGTGGATTTAATCTGGATCTCCCCAATTTACTCCTCCCCAATGAAAGATAATGGATACGATGTATCTGATTACTATGCTATTGATGAAACTTATGGCAGCATGGAAGATTTTGATGAATTGCTGGAACAGGCACACCAGAGAAACATGCGGGTGGTCATGGACCTGGTAATCAACCATACATCCAACGAACACCCTTGGTTTGTTGCCTCTTCCCACTCAAAAGAAAGCGAGTACAGGAATTATTATTTCTGGCGAGATGGGAAAAATGGAGGCGAACCCAATAACTGGGCGGGATATTTTCACGAAACCGCTTGGACCTACGACAAAAAAACCGATCAATATTACTTGGGTCTTTTCTCACCCTATCAACCGGACCTGAATTGGGAAAACCCAGGAGTCCGAAAAGACTTGTATCAAATGATCAACTGGTGGCTGGATAAGGGGCTGGATGGATTCAGATTGGATGCTATCAATCTGATTTCCAAAGTTCCAGGTTTGCCTGATAATGAACCAAAAGAAGGAGAAAAATACGTTTTTGATCACACCAAATTTGTTGATGGGCCAAGGGTACATGAATTTTTCAAAGAGATGAACCAACAAACCTTCAACAACCATGACTGTGTGGCGATTGGTGAATGTGGTTATGTGAATCCTGAAAAAGCCGTTAAATTCACAAATAGTGAGCGTGGGGAACTGGACATGGTCTTTACCTTTGAACATACCGATTACTATAAGGCCTATGGAAAAAATCCAAAAAAGCTAAAAGAAATCATCACCAATTGGCAAAAAGAACTACATAACAAAGGCTGGAGCGGCATCTGTTTTTCAAACCACGATCTGCCCAGAATCGTCTCTTGTTTTGGTCAAGAAAACCAATACAGACAAGCCTCAGCAAAGCTCTTTGCTACCCTGTTATTAACCCTGGAAGGCACACCGTTTATTTACCAAGGCGATGAATTGGGATTACCCGATACCCGCTATGAAACTATCGAAGATTACGATGATATCTCTGCAAAAAAACTCTACCGAGAGAAAAAAAGCCAAGACATTGATGAAATCACCATCATGAAAGCAGTCCAAAAACACGGAAGAGACCGCTCCAGAAGTCCCATGCACTGGGATAATTCCCAATACTTAGGCTTCTCGGAGGTTCAGCCATGGATAAAACCCAACACAGCATGCTCTGATATTAACGTGGCCAACTCTTTGAACCAGAGCGATTCTGTCCTGAATTACTATAAAGAAATGATAACAATCAGAAAAACAAGTCCAACACTTGTTTTCGGAAATTACAAATTGTTGGATTCAAAGGATGAAGTCTTTGCTTACCGAAGATTTGACGATCAAGGCAATTTTCTAATCATACTTAATGTTTCTGAAGAAGAAAATGAATTTTTGAATCCATTACTTGACAATAATAGTATCAAAGTACCCATTAATAATTATCCAAAAAACTTATCAATCAAACAAAACACAATAATTTTAAAACCATATCAAGCAATAGTTTTACAGGTTTAGTTAAGGGAAGAAAAGCTTGTACGATAGGGGACAGGTACGCTGATTATCGTATCAGTGGCCCTGTCCCCTATTGTACAACAGCCCTTAAAAAGGGCTGCTTATTAAATATTATATATAAATTCTTTATCTGAGATAATAATACAGAATTTGAAGTTCAAAATCCCCTTCCTCAATTATTTTTCTGGTGTATACCCTGCATTCTGTATGGCTTCTAACCCTTTCTCAATATGCGAAGCATCAAACGTTACCGTTTTCTTCTCCAAATTAATATCTCTCTCTTTAATCCCTGCATTTTCTAACGCCTTATCAATTGTAGCCACACAATGGCCACAATTCATATCCTTAACCGTTACCGTATATTTCATATTACTTTCTCCTTTCTTGTTCTCAGTTTTTATTCTTAACGAGTTCAAGACAACCGTAATCGAACTAATTCCCATGGCAGCTTCAGAGATCGCCGGGTGCAACCAACCCATGAGCGCTACCGGAATGGCAATGACATTGTAGAAAAAGGCCCAAAAAAGATTCTGTTGAATGACTGTCATCATCTTATGTGAAATTTCCATAGTGGATCTAATGCCAGAAATACCACCCTTAACCACCACAATATCCGAATTATCCATAGCCAAATCCGTTCCAGTTGAAAAAGAAACCCCGATATCGGCACTTCTCAATGCAGCGGCATCGTTAATCCCGTCTCCTGCCATGAGAACCTGATACCCTTTTGATTGGAGATTGTTAATGATATCCACCTTTTGAGATGGCATCAGTTGAGCATACACAGCATCAGCACCCACTCGCTCTGCTATCTTTTTCGCTGTTGTTTGATTATCACCGGTAGCGATAATGACTTCAAGTCCCTGCTTTTTCAATAATTCAATTTCATGAACACTTTCCTCTCTCAATGGATCTTCTATAGCCAGAAAACCAGCTATCTCATCGTTAACGACAACCTCAACCACAGTCTGACCTTTTTCAAGATTTTTGTCATACTTTGAATAATCTTTGGGTCTCCCGATAAAGTATTTCTTTCCTTCGTATTGGGCTGTAATTCCTTTTCCGGAAATTTCTTCAATATCCTCTATTTCAATCCTTTTCCGAGTCTCCGAAATCTCACTAATCGCTTTGGCAAGGGGATGATTGGATTGTGATTCAATATTGGCAACAATTTGAACCATTCCTTCATCCAAATTATGTTCTACTACTTTTGGAACACCTTGTGTGATGGTCCCTGTTTTATCCAAAACAACAACATCTGTCTTTCCAATGGATTGAACCACCTCGGAATTCCGGATGAGAACACCCTTTTTCGTTGCACGCCCCATCCCACTGACTAATGCCATGGGCGTTGCAAGGCCCAAGGCACAGGGACAGGCTATGACTATTGAAGATACAAAAACAAATACCGAAAAGGAAAGGGGACTATCAGAAACCAAGATCCAAGGGAAAATTTTTCTAACAGATTCCAACATTGGATATAAAGCATCAAAATTAAAATACCAAATGACAGCTCCAATGAGTGCCGCTGTCATAACAATTGGAACAAAATAACGCGTAATCCGATCAGCTAACGCCTGTATTGGTACTTTTGTTCCCTGGGCTTCGTTAATGAGAGAAACCATCTGGGATAAAAAGGTATCAGCATGCTCTCTGTTTACTTCAAGACGAATGGCGGATGTTAAATTCAAAGAACCCCCTGTCAACTGATTCCCCTTTTCCTTTTTCACCGGTAAAGATTCCCCTGTAAGCATAGACTCATCAACAGAAGTGGTAGAATTAATTAAAATTCCGTCGATTGGAATTCTCTCTCCCGGACGTACAATAACCACATCTCCCGGTTTCAGTTTTTCAACCGGTACACTAATCTCTTCTTCGTTTTCGATTATCGTTGCTTCATTCGATTGAAGATGCATCAATGCTTTAATCTCTTTGGCAGCCTTATATTTCAAACGTTGTTCAATATATTTTCCTGTCAGATGCAAAGCAACGATCATGGCACCCAGGGCTCCAAATGAAGCGATATCCAATCCAAAGTATTTCAAAACCGCTGTCAACCAAGCTGTTACTGAACCCATAAAAATCAGGGTATCCATATTGGTATGTTTATGAACCAGTGCTATCCAGGCACTTTTAATCGTTGGATAACCCGTATAAAATACAACTAAACCACCAAATATGATTTCCATTAACAAATAACCCGGAATCATCACCCCGGCCATATGAAAAAACATCAAAACGGAAAGGGGGATAGTAATGATTATCGACAATAAAAATCGGTTTTTGGATTGTTTTAACCGTTTTTCTTCATCTTTCTCGTCAACTCTCTCCAAAGCTTGATATCCGGCATGCCTAACAGCTTTTTCTATTTCTTGAAAAGCGATATCTTTGTCAGAAATAACAAAAGCCGTTTCAGTTGCCAGATTAACAGACGACGTTGAAACTCCCTCAATATGATCCAAAGCCCGTTTAACATTTTGAGCACAAGTAGCGCATGTCATCCCTTTAACATAAAAAGATTGCTTATTCACATTTTTAAAATTGTTTTCCATAATTAACAACCTCCGTTTCAAAAGACGAAAAACGGAGGTCGAATAATTTTAACCCGGGGGACAGGTTCGATGATTAAGGTCAATGTTTTTCTTGACCACGTATCAGCGGCCCTGTCCCCCGGGTTAAAATTTTAGTTTAATTATAACTCCGATTTATTCTGTACCTTTGCTACCAAAATAAGCCTCAGCAACAGATTTCAATACATCCGGATAATCAGTAATAATCCCATCTACACCCAACTGGATATAATACCTCATGGTAGGAGCATCGTTAATGGTGTAAGGAATCACTTGAATTCCCAAAGCCTGAACCTCATGGATCTGATTTTTAGTGATATCTCGGTAGTTCATCGATAAACAGTCAGCGCCTGATGCCTGAATAAACTCTCCAAAGGTGTTGAAATCATCAGGATTTAATCCACTAAACCATTCCAAATCATTGAGTCTTGCATTGGACAAAAGTGCCACTGTTTTGATATTCGGTGCTTTTTCTTTAACAGCCATAATTGTTTTCCAGTAGAATGATTGGATAGAAACGATGTCTTCGATATTATTTTCTTCAATGATTTCGAGAAGCAGTTGGACAAAGTCTTCCGGAGGATGAGTTTCTTCAGGTGCAAGAATATTTATTTTGGTCTCAATATTCAACTTAATCTGTTTCTCAGTCTGAGCATTAAACTTCTTCACTAAATCAATGACCTCTTGAAGTGTTGGCATTTTCTCATCATCAAGTTGTTTTTGCTTGTAGAATGAAAATCTGTTTCGAAGCCTCCCCACAGAGTATTCTTTGATTTCGC
>CAYOFT010000044.1:0-12231 GCA_964403295.1 uncultured Thermotogaceae bacterium
ACCCCTTTTTGTGCTGGTCAAGCCTTTTGGTTTTATTGTTATAAGCGGACTCCCAGGAGCCCGCCAGGTATTGTCAGGTGAACATATGCGGAAAGGAAACACCCGGCTCCATCCCGAACCCGGCAGTTAAGCTTCCCGCAGCCGATGGTAGTATGGTCATCACGCCATGTGAGAGTAGGTATCGCCTGGCATCCTTATCCTAAAGGACATTTTCGAGTTTCTCGAGAATGTCCTTTTTTTTTTGAAATTAGAAAATCATTTCCGGATGTTATAATTGCGTGATATGAACGAAAAAGGACGGTTTGGATGATTATATTGGAAGAATGGATTTCAATCATGGAAGGTCTTTTTAAAGGGATTACCAAGGAAAAAGTATCATGCAATGAATTATACGGGCAGATTCTTGATTCGCTCCATGAAATAGATATGAAGGAACTTGATGAATATGATGGGGCTAAAGAGAAGATTACGTTATTTGCCAATCATTATAAAGGGTTTAATCAGCTGGATAAGATCAGACAGGATAAGCGTGTTGATAACGGCTTTTTGATGTTGGAAAAATTAAAACAAGAATACTTGTTTCCTAAAACTTTAAATACACCTGCAAATTGTACTGAACTTAAAAAACCGGTTGATACAATTCGCGGAATAGGCCCCAAGAGAGGTAAGCTTTTTAACTCCCTTGATATTCACACATTAGAAGACTTGCTTTTCCATTTCCCACGTGTTTACGATGATAGGAGGAAAATTATCCCATTGGGGCAAGTAATACCTAGTGAAAAAATAACTGTTATTGGGAATGTTCATAGTATTAAAGCCACAAGAACTAGAAGGGGCATGAATATTCTACAAGTCCAATTGACAGATGATACAGGTGTTCTAACCCTAAAATGGTTTAATCAACCTTATTTGAATAAGGTATTTAAAGAAGGGCAGAAGATAACTGCTACAGGAAAGGTTAAATCAACCGGTTTGGTAACAAGAGAAATGAATGTGGCTGAATTTGAACTCGTAAATCAGGACTCAATGGCCAGAAGAATCTACCCTATTTATCCTCTTACCGCAGGTTTATATAACACTCAGTTGAGAAAGATTGTTGATTCTCATATTGCTTATACAGCATGTTTAAAAGATAAAATGCCCGATTCCATTAAAGCGGAAAACCAGTTAGTTGAACTTAAGGAAGCGGTATATGGTATTCATTCCCCTCAGAGTAATTTGCATTTGAATAGATCTATCAAAAGACTAAAATTTGATGATTTTTTTTACTTTGAATTGGCAACTTATTTTGCAAAAAGAAGAAAAGAAATGAAATTAAAAAAGAAACCTAAAGCTTCGGAGGGTAAACTTTCAAAGGAACTATTGGATAAATTGCCTTTTCAGCTGACAGATGCACAGTTGAAAGTTCTTGATAGATTGAGAAAGGGTTTAAAAAATGATTCGCTGATGAATCTACTTATTCAAGGTGATGTGGGATCTGGAAAGACTATCGTAGCACTTCTGGGGATATTGGATGTGATAGAAGCCGGTTATCAGTGTTGTATTATGGCACCGACTTCCATATTGGCCTCACAACATTTTCAAAATGTCTGCAAATTTCTCAATACAATGCCGGTTGAAACGCGGTTATTACTCAGTAAAACACCACCAAAAGAAAAGGCTGAAATAAAGGAACAAATCGCTACTGGGGAAGTGGATATAGTTATTGGTACTCACGCTGTAATACAGGATGATGTCGCCTTTAAGAGATTAGGTTTAGTGGTGATAGATGAACAACATCGATTTGGTGTTCGTCAAAGAGAATCGTTAATCAAGAAAGGTGACCAGGTGGATACGGTGGTAATGACAGCCACACCAATACCACGAACATTGTCTTTATCCGTTTTTGGCGATTTGGATATTGCTTCAATAGATGAAATGCCACCCGGCAGAAAGCCGGTTAGAACGATGGTATTACCTGAGGAGAAAACAGAGGAACTTTATACTTTTTTAAAGAAGGAAATCGATAATAAAGGACAGGTATTTATCGTTTATCCTTTAGTAGAAGAATCAGAAGCACTGGATTTAAAGGATGCCACATCCATGTATCAGTCTTTGAAGGAAAGCTTCTTCAGTGCTTATCGTGTCGGGTTACTACATGGTAAGATGAAACAGGATGAGAAGGATCAAATTATGGAAGATTTCATCAAAAGGGAGTATGATATCCTGGTTTCAACAACCGTTATTGAAGTAGGGATAGATGTTCCCTCAGCTACAGTGATGGTGATTGAACATCCTGAAAGATTTGGTTTGGCTCAGTTACATCAGTTAAGAGGCAGGGTTGGAAGAAACAAAAAGAAAGGGTACTGTTTTCTTGTAACGGCTGATAAATCTAGGGGTAATTTCGAGAGATTATCTTATTTTGCATCGCATAACAACGGCTTCGATTTGTCAGAATACGATCTGCAACTAAGAGGACCCGGAGAGGTTATGGGTGTTAGGCAGCATGGTCTTCCATCATTCAAGTTGGCTGATTTAATTGATGACAGGGATTTATTGATACAGGCAAGATCAGAGGCGATAAAATTATTGGAAAGTGATCCACAGCTAAATGAGCATATACCATTACGGGAATATATCGAACAGGTATTTAAAGATAGAATGAATCTTATAGATATAGGGTAGGAGGTTTATTATGAATGCAATAGAACTGAGACACATGATGCATATGAATCCCGAAACGGCTTTAAAGGAATTTGAAACCACAAAAATGTTGGAGCAAGCCATTAAGGAATTTTCCGAGATAACGCTTCATAAACCATTTGATACCGGGCTTATTGCTGAATACAAAGTAAATGACGGCGATTATCTTTTGTTCAGGGCAGATATTGACGCCCTTGCAATCGAAGAAAAAACGGGCTGGGAGTTTGCTTCGAAGAATGGGAAGATGCACGCCTGCGGTCATGATGTGCATACTTCAATTTTATATGGGCTGATTGAAAAAGTATGTGACAAAAAACCGGATAAGAATATCTTGTTTTTCTTCCAACCAGCAGAAGAAGGTGGTGGAGGGGCACAATTGACGATTGATACCGGTTTTTTTGAAGGTTACCCCATTCAACATGCTTTTGCCCTTCATGTGAGTGATGAGTACGAATTTGGTACGATTGCGTTTAACGATGATGTGTTGTTTGCTTCTGCTATGGAATTATTTGTAGATTTTCACGGAAAGCCCACCCATGTCGCAACACCTGAAAAGGGAAAAAACGCCTTGAACGCCTTGAGACTATTTCTGGATGCGGCTGAAAGGATTCCCATACCACAATCAAAACCGCTGTTACTCGCGATTGGAAAGGCTCAAGCTGGATCAGTTATGAATATAGTGCCTGAAAGCGCTCGTATCGAGGGGAGTATCAGATCACTGGATATGGATCAAAGTAAAGCGTTTTTTGACCAACTACAAACAATTGGTAAAGGGATCACTCAGGCGACCGGGGTTGAAGTAGATGTGAAAAAAAGAGTCTTTTATCCTGAAGTCAGAAATGATCCTAAATTATTTGAAAGACTGTATTACGAGTTGGGGAAAAAATTTAAAACTGTAAAAACAGACTATGCAATGACCGGTGAGGATTTTGGTTTTTTCACCAGGAAATATCCATCAGTCATGTTTTGGCTAGGGACACAGCAAGATGAAAAGCATGGTTTACACAGTCCACACTTCTTACCTTCAGATGAATTGATTCCAATAGGAAGTGAAATGATGTATTCGATCTTGGAACTTTTTTTGGCGTAATTGTGTGGCGAAATTTTATTTAACCGGTTCCGATTAATGTGGCAAAGGGGTGTTAGAGTATGAAGAAAAAACTATTCAAAAACTTTTGGATTTTTTCGGGTTGTAATTCGCATGATTTATTTAAGGGAAACCTATTGGTTGATGATGGAGAGATTATCGAAATTTCTAAAGAAGAAGAACTCCCGGATGTGTTAGATGCCCAAGTGATTGAAGGAAAAGGGAAAATACTCATGCCCGGTTTTATAAACTCACACACTCATATATATTCGACTTTTGCCAGGGGAATGGGGTTTAGTCCCTTTAATCCCTCCACTTTTCAAGAGTTATTGGAACAATTATGGTGGCGGTTAGATCGAGCTTTAAATCTTGAAGATGTCTATTATAGTGCACTATTAGCATCGATGGAGATGGTGAGAAATGGTGTGACCTCATTTGTTGACCATCATTCCAGTCCCAATGCCATCAAGGGGAGTTTGAATCAGATTGTGAAAGCCTGCATTCAAGAAGGGGGTATGAGGGGAATGGTCTGCTATGAGACCAGTGATCGGGATGGTGAAAAGGCCAAACGTGAGGCGATAGAAGAAAATCTTGAAGCACAATCTTTGATTCAAAAACACCCTGAAAAAGCGGCTGGTTTATTTGGTCTACACGCTTCATTTACTTTAAAAGATAATACATTAGCAGCTTGTGCCGACAGCGGAATGCCCATTCACGTTCATGTTGGCGAAGGTCCTGAAGATGGCAAAATACACAAAGAAAAGTACCACATCACACCCCTTGAGCGCTATGAGCAATTTGGATTGTTGAATCAAGATACCCTTCTGGTTCATTGTCTTCATGTTGAAGATTCCGATTTAGAAATCATTAAAAGCAAGGGTTCCTGTGTTGTCTTTAATCCCCAATCCAATATGAACAATGGGGCAGGATTACCTGATTATTCCAAATTTAAAAGCCAAAATATCCCCGTTAACCTTGGTAACGATGGATACGGTTTTGACTTAACCCGGGATATGAGAATGCTTTTATTGAGTCAGCATTTGCTAAAAAAAGATCCCGTAGCTTTTTCAGTCGAAGACTTGTTTGATGTCGTTTTCAAAAACAACGCAAATTATGTGTCAAAGATGCTCCACACAAAGCTTGGAAAAATTGAGAAGGGATACAAAGCAGATTTTGTGACATTTGATTATCAGCCGCCAACACCTATGAACAATGAGAATTTTCTCTCCCATTTTTATTTTGCCATAATAGAAAATTGCAAGCCGGTGGATGTAGTAGTAGATGGTAATTATTTATTACAGGATGGCAATTTTTCCTGTTTGGATGAAAAATATGTTTTAAAGGAATCAAGAAAACAGGCTGAAGCTTTGTGGAAGAGGATTTAAGCGGTCCGTTCTTCCTTTTTTCTCAGCAGAGTGATGATGAGTATCATAAAAAAGGTTCCGCTAAAAAGGAAAAAGGGGAAGAGATAACCCCATTGAATTCCAAAAGCACTGCTAATTTTTCCGATAACAAAACCGGCTGTAAGGCTACCGAACGATGCAAAAGCGGAAAATAGAGAAAGTGAAAATCCAAGACCCTTGTCGATGGTTTCAACCAGCAGTGATTGAAGAGTAGGGAAAATGGATGAGTGCATAAAGCCTGAAAATCCGATAAAGATGGAGAGAAAGATATAAGAATTAATGGGATTCTGTGCCAGGAATGTAATAGGTAAGCCGATGAGAGTCACCAGCATTAACCACTTTAAGTGTCCCACTTTATCCACCCATCTGGCAGACAGAAACCGCCCGATGAGAAGACCTATCCAGAACATTGAAGGTAATATACTGGAGAGTTCTTCACTATTTTGCATTTTGTCAGTAGAATATATAGGTGCCCAAGAAAAGACACCGATTTCCGATCCTACGTAGAAGAAAACAGCACTGCAAATTAACCAGAAATATTTATTTTTTAAAGTGGTTCCCACACCAGACAGTGCATTTTTTCTATCTTCCTTCTTTCTTTCAGGCATATGAATTCTCAAAACATTTGAAAAAAAGAATGGAATGCAGGTGTAGCCGGCTATAACAAAAAAGAAAGCACGATAGGGCAATTGCTGGGAAATGAAATAGGAAGCAACAAACGGACTCAACATTGAACCCAGTGCAAAAAAAGCATGAATCAGATTCAGTAAAGAACCGCTTTTTCCTCTAAACTTACCACTAATTGGAGGAATGGATATTTCCATGACGGAGATACTAAATCCAATGATAAGATTTCCCACAAAAAGAGAAAGTGTTCCCTGAGCAAATGCAAATAATAAAACCCCCAAGGGAAATAATGAAAACGCCAATAAAAGTGGTTTTTTAGATCCGATAAAATCAATGAGTAAACCTGTGACAATCGCTCCGGTTAAGAAACCAATGGAGTTTGCAGCATAAATGATGCCTATCTCACTGTATGAAAGCGAAAGGGCTTTTCGAAGAACAGGCATTACCGCAGATATATATGTGTGAATTGCACCCATGATTAAAAATGTGTTATAACCTAAAGCTTTATATGCTGTCAGATCTTTCACCATCACACCTCTTTATTCTCTTTGTTTTTCCATTCAACAAGCTGATTGATATGGAGAATGACAAGATTCCTGTAATGATAACTGGAAGATAAAAAACCACAAGTCTCCACATCAAGATTCCGGCTCCCATTATACCATCATGCAAAATTGAACCTAGATAAATAGCATACAACCCTTCAGCACCACCGGAATTTCCTGGTGTGGGAACTATCAAGGCGGAAGTATTGATTAAGACGATACGTGCGAAAATATTGAAATTTAAGTAATCTCCAAAACCATTAAGAACAACAAATGCACAGAGATTGAACAGGGTAAACTGCAAACCCGTAAGCAAAAAAAGAGAGATCAATCTTTTCTTTTCATAGCGGAACTGGCTAAAGGATTGGTTAAACTTGCTGATGTTTTCATAAATAGATGCCTCGGTTTCCTGTTTAATTCGAAAAATTTTGATTTTATTAAATCCTCTGATAAAAAAACCTATAATATTCTTTGCAACCCTTTCACTTAATCCGATCAGCAAAATGACTAATACAATTAAAAGATTGATGAAGATCCCAACGATTGCGGCATTCTTGGATACCGTGTCTAAAGTAGAGAAAATACACATCAAAGATGTAAAACCGGACAGAGAGAGAAAAAACTGGTACATCATGGATTTGATAAACATGGCTGAAAAAGAAGAAGCGATATCCAACCCATACTTATTGAAGATTAGTAGTGTTGCAGGTTGACCGCCGGACATAAAAGGGGTGATCATATTCGTGAATTGCGTAACGATTACAGTTTTAAAACACTGGAAAAAAGTCAGTTTTTTAAATTTACCGGTTGAAATCTTAAAAGCAAAAGATTCAACTAACCATCTGGAAGTATAAATCAAAAAAGCTACTACAAGAAGAAATGGAGGATATGAACGCATGGCGTTTTTAATCTCATCCGGTCCATATGTGGAGGTAATAATTGATATGGCAATTAGGCTGATAATGGTCAACGAAACCAAAGGATATACGATTTTTTTGCTTATTTTTTTCTCCATGAGAATCATCCTAAGAAATACCAAAACTATGGGCTATTATACAATATATATCATGATTAGAAACATTTTTCATGAAAATTTCCAAGGACATCATTCTCTTTGTTATAATCTTTCTGGTTTTACTCAGAGAACTCAAGGGGTAATAAGTTCAGCCGGTACTCCCCCAGGGTGCCGGCACTTTTTTTTATGGAATAAATGATTCATTTAATAACGAATATCAGAAAAATCAGTGAATTTAATGATTCATATGCTATAATTTAAATAAGAAAAACAGAAAGTTAAGACAGAAAATAAAAAAATAGTGAGGTGAGAAGAATGAAAAGGAACATTTTGATCTTTGCATCAATTGTTATGATTCTTGCAAGTGCTTTCGTAATCACTTCCTGTCGAGTTCCTGGTCCGGATATAGGTTACCCTTCGGTACATTATGTTACTGATACAAGGATAAATCTTTATTGGGATTATGAAAATCGTGCCAAACCTTTCACGGTTTCAATTAAGGAAAGTACCGAAGCTGTATATACGGTAATTGAGACCGATTTACAGGTACCTCCGGCTGCATATGATGTTGAAAGCGGGAAAACATATGATTGGAAGGTTGATGGCGGAAATGGTTCAACGGGAGGAGAATGGACTTTTACTGTTCCTTAAAAGATAAACGCCATTACTAAGCAAAGGTATATATTAAGAATAACTATAAAAAAGGGTTGAATGCCATTCAACCCTTTTTAAATAGATGAATGATTGTGAAAAGGGTGATAAACGTGAAAAAGAAACTACTCCTATCGGTAATGTTCTTGTTCTTTATGATGATTTTCTTCCTGGTGTCTTGTATAGTTCCCAGTCCAAAAATCGCCTTTCCAACACCAGCGAACAACTCAAATATCTTCTCTGATCAAGTGACCCTGTTTTGGGATCATTTTAATTATTTTGAATCTTTTGATGTCTGGTTCGGCGATTCACCCGATAATCTTGAAAAAATGGACACGATAACGGTTAATCACTATCTGTTAACCGGACTGGAATGGGGGAAACAATATTACTGGAAAGTGGTGGGTTATAAAACAGCGAAAAACAGCATGGAAAGTTCCTTGTGGAGTTTCACAGTAGGGAATCCACATAAGGGTATTCTAATAGGTATAAATGATTATGACAGTGCTTCAGATTTACAGTTGACTGATGATGATGCTTCTGATATGAAAACAGCTTTAGAGGCAACGATATTTAATTATAATCTCAATTTACTCATAAATAGAGTTGTCAAAGCGGATATTGAGGCGTCTTTAGCAAACTTTCAGGATCTGACGGACAGTTCTGTGTTTACATTTTTCTATGCGGGGCATGGTGGTATTGCCAACAATGAATCTTACTTGTATTTGTCGGATGGATACAGACTCTATATGTCAGAATTAAGAACGATGCTTCAACAGTTACCGGGTAAAAAATGGGTGATAATTGATGCCTGTAATTCCGGTAATTTCACAGAACTTCTACCCGGTAGAGATATTGATAATCAGATGAGAAGTTTTAATGAACAATTTAATTCTTCAGTTATTAATGCTTTTAGTCAGGCAACCAGAAACGGCGAACCGGAGTTTTACGTTATGACAGGTTCAAATACCAGGCAATCAAGCTGGGAAAATGCCACGCTTCGCAACGGCGTCTTTAGTTTTTTCCTGCTTGACGGTATCGGTGATGTGGGAGTCGATAATCCTCAAGAGTCATTTAACTACACATTTAACGCGGATGTGAATGATGATGGCTTGGTGACCATGTCTGAAGCATATGATTACGCTGCGCCAAAGGTAGAGCAATTTGTATATGATTTAAATGGTTATCACCAATCCATACAAGTATACCCTCAAGAATCTAATTTTGTCATCTCACAATGGTAAAAGGTATTCTATGAAGAAAGGTGGCGATCAATGTGAAGAAAATGGGTGATTTTTTATTATCCGAAGATCCGATTAATGAAATAGTAATTGGAAACACAGCTGTTGTCAGAGCAATGATAGAAACAGGTGTGAGAGTTGTTTCGTCATATCCCGGTTCACCGACACCTGAGATAGCCAATGCCATCGCTACTGTTCCGGATGAAAAAAGACCGTTTTATTTCGAGTTTTCAGTTAACGAAAAGGTGGCAACTGAAGTGGCGTTTGGAGCTTCAATCAACGGGCATCTTTCCTGTGTTTTCTTTAAAAGTGTCGGAATTAATGTAGCAGCCGATACCTTTGTCCAATTGGGTTTGATGGAATTAACAGGAGGGATGGTGATTATCCTGGGGGATGATCCCGGTGCAAATTCTTCTCAAAATGAGCAAGATAATCGGCATTTTTCAAGGTTGAGTTATATCCCCATGTTGGAACCAGCGACACCCACAGAGGTTTATCAAATGTTTAAAGAAGCGGTTTTAATTTCAAAAGAGAAGAAAATGCCGGTTATTTTAAGGATGACCACCCATGTTTGTCACGCTAAAGAAAAGGTCTCTTTTAAAGGCATGCAGCATATAACTCATTCAGATGAATCTCGTTTTTCACCGAAAAATGGTCCCTACATTCCATTGACTTCAAAGGCGTTGGACATGAAACGAAAGGCTCTACAGAAACTAGCCTATGTGAAAGAGATTTCAGATGAGAGTATTTTCAATTTTGAAGATAAAAGTCAGGAAAGGAAAGGGTTTAACGCAGATTTTAACATTGGAAAGAGTAAAGTTTCAATCAATATAGACACGCAAAAAGGAAAGAAAAGAGGTATCATTACAGCCGGTGTTCCTTATCTTTCATTAAAAGACATACTTGAAGAGGTGGAAGATAAACCGGATATTTTCAAGTTGGGTTTTGTCAATCCAATTCCGGAAAACAGGATTAAAGGATTTTTGAAGGAGCATGAAGAAGTAAAAATCCTGGAAGAATTGGATGACTATTTGGAGCAAGAAATCAAACGAATTGCCTATGAAAGCGGTATTAAAACCAAGATCATCGGAAAACTGGATATCGATGATTGGATTGGAGAATATACACCGGATAAAGTTAGAGATGTAATGGCTAAAACCTGGAAAGATTTCCCAAAGCCTGTTGAAGATGACCCCAAAAAACCGCATCTTGATCCAAGACCGGCACAAATGTGCCCCGGTTGTGGTCATCGTTCTGCTTTCTATGCCATCAAAAAGGCATTGGATGAAAAAGATATTACAGTGGCTGACATTGGTTGTCATACGCTTGGGGCTTTGGAACCTTATAATATCGGTCAAGTGCTGCTTTGTATGGGGCATTCCAACGGAACGGCTGCTGGGTTGAGCCTGTTCAACAAAAAGAGACATGTGGTTTCATTTTTAGGAGATTCAACCTTTTTCCATGCAGGTATTCCTGGGATCATCAACGCCATATACAACAATCACAATCATACCCTCATTATCATGGAAAATGGAACAACGGCCATGACAGGCCATCAGGATCATCCTGCTACAGGTAGGAATTTCAACGAAATTACACAAAAGATACCCATCAGACAAGTGCTTGAAGGGCTGGGAGTAACCGATATAACTGAAGTGGACACTTACAGTCAAAAGAAGCTGACGGAAATTGTCAAAGAGACTGTGAATAAGGAAGGATTTACAGTAATCATTGCAAAACATCCATGCATGTTGAAGTTCACTCGGGAACAGAGAAAAGCTGGGAGAAAATTGCCAAATCCCGTTCAGGTTGGCGAGAAGTGCAACCGTACTTACGAATGTATCAGTGAATTTGCCTGCCCTACTTTCCAGCTTGGCGAGGACGGATCGGTGTGGGTGCAGGAGGATTTATGTATCGGAGATCGTTCCTGTATGCAAACCTGTCCCGTTCAAGCAATTGAACCTACTGCCAAAAGAGGTGAGTCTAATGGTTAAATTTGATATCTATCTTTCCGGTGTGGGTGGTCAAGGAATTGGACTGTTAAGTGAATTGATAGCCAGGGCCATTGATCATTCCGACCAAAGAGTTATTGGTGCAGACACCCATGGACTGGCCCAGCGTGGAGGAATGGTTGCATCCCATATCCGTATGGGAGATAACGTTTATTCAGCCCTAGTCGAAAAAAATAAAGCGGATGTATGTATCAGTCTTGAAAGACATGAAGCGTTGAGGGCGATGAATGATTTTCTTAAAGACAACGGTGTGCTGGTATATTATGATGCAGTCTGGCAGCCGTTGGATGTACGTTTGGGAAAGGTCAAACAAGTCAGCAACGATGAAATTAAACAAGAGGCGGCGAGAAGAGGAATCGATGTTGTCAAGGTATTTGAAGAAGGTCTTGAAGATGCCAGAATGCAAAACATCGCTGTTTCCGCTTGGTTATGTCGGAAATCCCTTATTCCGGGAGTTAAAGAAACGCATTATTTAAAGGCTATGGATGATTTAATGAAAGGACCAATGTTGGAGACTAACCGGGTACTTTTTGAGAAGATTATTAAATAAACTTGAGTGCTTTTAGTATGCAAAAGGAGGCATAAAGATGAAAGGAAACAGACCGCTTATCATAACAGTTGCTGTCATTCTTGGTATGATTGGAGCAGTTATTGGTTTAATTGGAAGCATTGCTGTAATCGCAGCGTTTCCGTTAGTGGGAATTATTGCCTTGATTATCTATCTTATTCAGATAGCCATTTTGATGGGCTTATGGAATATGAAACGTTGGGCTCTGATTGTCTACACTGTTTTGTTCGTCATCAACCTTTTCACAACAGACATTACTTTTTGGATCATTATTCCGATTCTGGTTATCATATTCGGATTTTTACATTATAAAGATATGGAATAGAGAACTAAAAAAGGAGACATCATGAACGAAGTTACAAAAAAGGCAAAACTGGTAAAAAGTACGGAAAAGCATTTA
>CAYOFT010000045.1:0-12096 GCA_964403295.1 uncultured Thermotogaceae bacterium
CGACTAAATCATATTCCGAGGTCAAAACCTGTCCGACATTGTCTGTTACAACGAGGGGAATTCCTGCCTTGGCACACTCACGGGCTGCGATAAATGCACCGTTGGGATTAAACGAAAAGACGCACATGCCATCAACACCCATGTTAATCAACGTATTGATGTTGGTGATTTCTTTTTGTGTATCATAGTCGGAATTTAAAACAATCACTTCAGCACCGGCCAATTCTGCACCATATTGAAATCCCTCTACATCTTTCTTATACCATGTATCAGGACCCGGCGTTACATAACCATAAACTTTGTTTTCTGCTGCAAAAACTACTGGAGAAGCTAAAAAAATGAAAAGTAGAGAAAGTACTAATAGAACTTTGAATTTCTTCATACTAATCCCTCCTAAGAAAGTAGTGATTAAAATTATATCATATATTTTTATGTTCAATAAATTAATTCAAAATGTAAAGTAATCGTTTCTGGCTATAAAAGTAATGTTACGAGATTTTTTTAGATAGAAAGACATTAATAATTAAGAGAAACTCCAAAATCCACCGAACTTTGAAGAGTGATATTACTCAGAATAATTGAATTAAAAGCATCTTAAAGAAAACAACCATATAGTATATAATAACAAATATATGATAGTCTTTATTTTAAATGAACGATTGATTGAGTTTACGAAATATTTTCCGGAGGTCAATATGAATAAAATAAAAGATAACTTCATGATTACGGATCAGACCAACAAAATCGACAAGGAATTTGTTCTAAAATCCTTAAATCAAACCTATTGGGCAGAGAAAAGAACAAAACAAATCAACGATACAGCCATTGATCACTCTATCTGTCTTTCGTTGTTTGAGGGAGAAAAACAAATTGGGTTCACAAGAATCGTAACGGATTATGCCACATTTGCCTGGATTGCCGATGTCTTTATTGACCCTCAATATCGGGGCTTGGGGCTTGGAAAATGGTTGGTGGAAAATACCGTCAATCATGAAAAGATTAAGGATGTCGGCTTAAAACTGCTTAAGACAAAGGATGCCCATGAGTTGTATAAAAAATATGGATTTTATGATGATGTGTGTATGGCTTTGAGAAAAGAGTCTTAGTGGATTGTTTTGTTACTGTAGAGAATTTCAATAAGCCTTGAAAGCATAAGTTCTTCAGGAGGGGAGCTTAAAAACACATTCAAAAGAAAATGTACTACCCTTTCCCAATTGGCTGGATAACTGAATCTGACTGCCCATTTTTTCTAGAATTTTTTCGGTTATGGGGAGTCCCAATCCAGTTCCACCGTATTCACGGGTGGTGGAGGAATCGCCTTGGGTGAACATTTCAAAGATGTGTTCCCTTTGAAGTTCGGATATTCCAATTCCGGTATCGCTAATCTTAAAATGTATCGAAGCGGTTGAATCAGTTAATTCTAATAATTCGGCATCCAAAGAAACAGTGCCTTTTTTGGTAAATTTAATGGCATTACTCAGCAAATTGGTAATCACCTGATTGAATCGTAAAGGATCTGTGATGATGTACTTCGGTATTCTTTCATCGATTTTAAGATGATAATCCAGTTGTTTTTCCGTTCGTTTTCCTGTGATCAAGTTGAATGTTTTTCTGATCAGCCGTTTCAAATCGGTATTTTTTTCTTCAAAGATTAATTTGTTTGCTTCTATTTTTGAGAAATCCAGAATGTCGTTGATGATATTCAGCAGGATCTCTCCTGAATAGATGACACAATCCAGGTAATCCGCTTGTTCCTCATCGATTTTCGTCTTTCTGATCAACTTGGAAAATCCCAGTATGCCGTTTAAAGGGGTTCTCAGTTCATGGCTCATATTGGCTAAAAATTCTGATTTTGCCTGGCTTAATCTGTTTGCCTTTTCCTCGCTGTCAATGAGTTCTTCATTTAAAGCCTTCATCTCCTCGTAAAGTCCTTCCATTTCTTCATTACTGGCAACAAGTTCTTCCTTTTGGAGCTGAAGGTTTTCCTCTTTTTCTTTAAAATCAGTAATATCCCTGACCCATTCAAGGAAAAACTTCACTTTTTTTTCGCCATCTGCTTCATCTGTATGATCAAATATAGGAATCACACGGACTTCCACCCAAGTGCCATCCGGTAAACAGGCTTGAGCCTGATGTTTTGTTTTCGTTTCTATGACTTTTTTTGCCTGACAATCCGGACAAAGATCGTCAAAACCTCTGTAAGTTCGATAACACTTTGTGTGGAGTTTTCTTTTCGAAGGGTTGATTGCGGCGAATCCGTTCCAATTACTGTAAATGATATTCATATCCCTATCCTGAACGGAGACCATATCCGGGATAGCATTTAACATGGCCTGAAATAACTGTTCTTTTTCCACTATACTTTCATGTATTACCTTTTCTTGGGTGATATCTTGAACAAAACCCAAATATGATTTCTCGTTGAGTTTGAGTGCATTGACAGTCCACCATCTTAGTGAACCGTCTTTGTGTATGAATTTAACATCCGAACAAGCCTTTCCGGTCTTTTTTAGCTGCTGGAAATGTTCAATTCCTTTTTTTATATGTTCTTCGGGAATCAGTTGCCTCAAGTTCATTTTTAACAATTCATCAACGGTGTACCCTGTGATCCCAGAGGCTTTTTGATTGACTTCAAGGTAATTACCATCTTGATCAGCTAAAAAGACACCAAAAGGGGCGTTTTCAACGTAAACTTCATACTTATTTACGCTTTCTTCAAGGTTTTCTTTCATGTTTTTTTGAAGGGTAATATTTTTTGAAACGCCTAAAATGCCAATCACATGATCATTCATAAAAAGTGGAGACAAACGGGTTTTCCAAAAGGATTGTCGATTTGCCAAAAATAGTTCTTCCTCGTATTCGATCACGCCATTTTCGTTTAAACAACGGTCATAATTCTCTTTTAACTTTTGAGCTGTTTCCGTATCAAATATCTCTTTGAGCGTCTTTCCCAAGATTTTTGATTGAGCCAAACCAATGGTATCAGCTACTTTTTGGTTTAAAACCTGAAACCGATAATCATCGATTCCGGATTTTTCAACAATAAATACCGAATCATCGAAGGCGTTTATCATCGCTTGGTATTGTCTCAACAAGCTGTTATCAGATTCATTCCCCATCATTTTCAATCCTTTGTGTTCTTTTGTGGCTTAATTATACACTAATTATGTCAACCTGTTTCGAATTCCTTATTTGATAATAAAATGTTTTTCTTGTTGATATTGGAAAGTGATATAATTGTTCAGTGTCATCAAAATAAAAAAAGAGAACATTTTTTCTTTAATATTTTTTAACAATTTGTGAAAGAAAGGAATCGGAATGATATCGTTTAATCATTTAATGATTGCTGTCTGTTCATATATATACGGGTCCATCCCTTTTGGGTACATATTTACGCGGTTCTTTACAGGGAAAAAGATTTTTTCCAATCGTATCTCAAAAGAATTTCTCCCCGGAATGATCAAACCCCTGGTTTGGTCTATCAACATTCCTGTGGTGAACAGTTCCTGGAAACGGCTCATTGAAGAGATTACGGGAAAGTCCACTATCGATATCTATCACATAGCGTATTCATTCTATTACCGGGCTTATTTCAATATGGGGATATTCGGTGATATTTTCGAGTTATTCGGTATGCCTCGGGAATTATTGGAGATCATGCTGGGTCTCATATTACAACATCATCACACCTTTAATGAGCTTTTACTTCAACAATTTTGCTCTGAAAAATGCCTTGAAAAAGCAGTATGACCAACTCTCAGAACAAATTCGGGAACACTTGCCTGAAATGCTTGAAACACCAAGTGCTATTCCCGACGTTCAAGGTTTTATCAACTCCTATCAGGTCTTTAAGGAAAAATTTGGTCATCTCAGCGACAGCGGGAATGATTTTTCAAAACCCTCCTGGTCTGAAGATGAACAAACGCTACTGAATTTGATCCGCAATCATGAAGAGGCCAAATCTGAGCGGGAAAAAATCAACCTGAATGACTATCCCAAATTGAAAAAAAATATCAGAAGGCCGTTAAATTTCAAGTGTTAAAGGAAAAAGTGAGTTTTTTATACACCTATGGCTACAACCAGTTCAGACGCTATTTTCTTGAGTTGGGGAGCCGTTTAAGGGATGAGGGATATATCGGTTCTGCGGAAGATGTTTTTTATCTTTATTATGATGAGATTAAAGATCAAATTCTTAAAGAAACTGTCTCCAGGAATCACATCCATCAGCTGATTGAAACCAGAAAAGAAGAAATGCTGGATGTAGAGGATATTGACGTTCCTGAAATGATCATTGGTGAAAAGGCACCTCCCATCGCCAAACGGGATGTTCAACATACTGAAATTCATGGTTTAGGCGTTTCGGGAGGCTATATCAGGGGAAGGCCGGTTCACATCAAACAATTGGACCAAGCGGAGAAAATCAAAGCCGGAGATATCGTCGCCATTCCCTACTCCGACATCAGCTGGACCCCAGTTTTTTCAAGGGCCAGCGGTATCATCAGCGAAAGCGGCGGGATGCTTTCCCATTCCGCCATTGTTGCCAGAGAATTTTCCATCCCAGCGATTGTCTCAGCCCGGAATATCTTCTCTGTTCCAGAGGACTCTGAGATTATTATGGATGGGTATAATGGGAAAATAGAGGTGATTGGGGTTTGATGTTTTTTTGGCGGAATCTTTTTGAATGTTTTAGTTGATAGTATGCCAATAACCCCCCCCGCCAGGGCCGGCACCCCCCCCAAGGGGGGAATTTTAAATTATAACTATTCCCTGTTCTTTGATTATAAAGCTTTATCCAGAAAAAATATACTGATTGTTTAAGAATTGCAAGTATCGAAAAAAGAATCGTAAAAAGCGAAAATCACGAATGCCAATTCCCCCTTTGAGGCTGGACTTGAAAAACAAAACGCCACTTCCACCCCTAATTCCCCCCTTGGGGGGGGTGCCCTCGTAGAGGGTGGGGGGGGTCTAAACGGTCTAAAGGGAAAATCACTGTTATGGAATTTGAGGGATTTTCAGTTTTTCAGCAGCCCCTATTAAACAGGCGCAGGTTTCCCAAAAAGATAGCCTTGCACGTAATCTGTGTTGAATTTCCTTAGGATTCTAAATTCCTCTCGGGTTTCAACCCCTTCACAGATGGTTTGAAATCCCAAGTCATGGGACAGTTTAATGGTGGATTCGACGATGGTTCGGTTGACTCTGTTTTGATGGATGTTTTGAACAAATTCCATGTCTATTTTTAGAAAATCAGCGGGTATTTTTCTTAAATAGGATAGTGAAGAGTAGCCGGTTCCAAAATCATCGATGGAAAACAGCACTCCCCGCTTCTTCAAATGCTTGATCTTTCTCACTGTTTCCTGATAATCTTCAAGAAAGGAATTTTCGGTGATTTCTATGATGAGTTTACCGGGATCGAACTCATGGTGCTCGAATAATTTCTCAATATTTTGTATAAATCCCGCTTCCAAAAATTCTTTGGCTGATACGTTGACACTTAATGTAAAATCCTTTTCTTGGAATGTCCATTCTTCAAGCTTTCTAACGGCCATTTGTCTGATTTTTTCATCGATTCTTCCAATTAAACCCGTTTTTTCAGCAAAGGGAAGAAAATGAAAGGGAGATAACACGCCCCTTTCCTCGTGATCCCATCGAACCAGGGCTTCGTAGCCTTTGATTCCTTCGCTTTTGGTTTTTACGATGGGTTGATAATACAGAATAAACTCGTTTTTTTCCAAACTGATTTCAATTTCTTTCTCCATCTCAATTTTTTTGCGGATTTGGTCTGAAAGATCCTGATTAAAAAAGACAAAATCATGTTTGGAGTATTTGGCTTCATACATGGCGATATCCGCGTTTTTTAAGAGTTCTTCGAAATTGTTGCCGTCGTTGGGAGACATGGCGATACCAATACTGGCTCCAATTCTGCCGTACCATCCGGGGATGTGGTAATCTTCCTTTAATACCATTAAGATTTCTGTGCTGATCCGTCTGATTTCACTTTTGTTTGAAAGGGGGAGCAATAATCCGAATTCATCTCCACCCAATCTTCCGGCGATGATTTGTCCTTCACAAGTTTTTTTAATACGGTTTGTTATCTCGCGAAGCATTTTATCCCCAGCGCTGTGCCCTAGAGTATCGTTGATGTCTTTGAATTTATTCAAATCCATATAAAGTAAAGTAAAATGAGTTCCTTGTTCAAGGTATTCAGTAGCCAGTTCATCAAATCTTCTTCGATTATACAAACCTGTTAAACTGTCGATATTTGCCAATTTTGTCAGCTGTTTTTGTTTATCTATCAAGCTTGTTTCCAGGTTGATTCGATGAAGCATGGTTTCCAGGTTTTTCTTTAAGAAGGATCCCGTTTGCAGGTCGTTATTGACAAAATGATTGGTTATATCCGCTTGTTTTAGGATAAAAACAATCGAATTTTCCTCGTTACTTTTGATGGGGATAATCAAGAAGTGAATCTTTTCATCGATGAAATCGGGTTTAACTCCGTTAAATAATTCGATTGCTGTTAAAATAAGCACATCATCAACTATCTCCAATCGTTTGCTCATGCCTTCTATGGCTTCAAATGGTAAATTTTGTTTTAGATGTCCCAGTTCCAGGATGGGGACTAATTGATGATTGAACATTTCAAAAACCCAACCGTGATCGCAACTCTCAATGACTTTTAAATTTAGCTCTAATAAGGCTCTTAACGGTGGTTTTACCTTGTCATGGGAAAGGGTTTCATTAAGAATTTGAAAAACGGAATTCTTAAAAAAACTGAGTCGTTTGATCTCTTTTTGAGTGGTTTTTCGAGAACTGATATCCCTAACTACACTTTGAATCATTGCTGGCTGACCCTTTTCATCTTTTATCAGCGAGAGATTAATTTCAACCGGAAGCCTTTTCCCATCTTTGGTCAGCATGGTTTTTTCATATGGCGTCGGGATATGCCCTTTGATGATATCTGATAACATAACTTCAGAATTTCCGATTTCTTCAGGTGCAACTAAGTCTTTGTAGGATAATCCTTTAATCTCTTCGGGCGTATAACCCAACATTTGAGCTGCCATTTTGTTGACACGGGTATGATTCCCTTCCAAATCCAGCAAAAAGATGCCATCATTGGAATGCTCAAAAAGGGTTCGATAATTGAGTTCGCTTTTAAGGATTTCGTTTTCCCGATGATGTCTTTCAATGGCATTGGCAACGATGTTCCCAACTGTCTGAAGTAATGCGATATCTTCATTTTCCCAGTCTTTTAAGCGTGTTACGGTGTCAAACCCCCAAAAACCGATGGCTTTTTCATTGACTATCAGGGGGACAACGACCACCGATTGGATAGCCTGTGCTTGCAAAATCTCTTTTTCATCAGCTGCATAATCTCCCAATGCATTAACTTCAGGGATATTGATGATTTCCCTGTTTTTAATCTTCATTGTCCACCAGGGGAATATCTCACAGGGCAGGTTTTGTAAGTTTTCCTTTTCCGGACTGACGGAGTCGGCACACCATTCATGGGTATTGCTCATAAAACGGCCATCCGAAGAAAAAAGAAAGATATAACTTCTATCCGTTTTTGAAAATTCTCCAAGGTGTTTAAGAATCGATTCTATCTTTTTGTCAATGGGACCATCAACTGTCATAAGACTGATTGAAGATTCTCTCACAATCTCTTCCAGGTGAATTCTGTAATTGAGTTTATCTGTTAGCTCTTTTGAATATTTTGCGCAGGGTTGATTCAGATCAATTATTTGTTGATTTTCATTACCGGTCATCTCAACCTCAATGTTAAGTTTATTTTGTAATAGTATACCATAAGCAGTCTTGTATATTTCTAAGTGTTTATTGATATAATTAGTGTTAAGGAAAGCATGATTATAGCGGTGCGGGTTTTCCGAAGAGATAGCCTTGGACGTAATCCGTTTGAAACTGTTTTAAAACATTGAATTCTTCCCTTGTTTCAACACCTTCACATACGGTTTTAAAGCCCAAATCGTGTGCCATTTTTATGGTGGACTCGACAATGGTTCGGTTGACTCTGTTGTGATGAATGTCTTTAATAAATTCCATGTCAATTTTCAGGTAATCCACCGGAATCTTTCTTAAATAGGAGAGGGAAGAGTATCCCGTGCCGAAATCATCAATGGAAAATTGTATGCCTCTTTCTTTTAGATAGTTAATGGTTCTTACAGTTGTTTCATAATCTTCCAGGAAAGAATTTTCCGTGATCTCGATAATGAGTTTTCTCAGATCAATCTTATGTGTGTCAAACAGTCTTTCCATATTATCTAAAAATCCAGGTTTCAGGAACTCTTTGGCCGAAACATTAATACTTAAAGCAAAGTTTTGTTTCTGTTTCGCCCATTCTTCAAGTTTTAAAACGGCAATTTCTCTGATCTTTTCATCTATTTTCGCAATTAATCCGGTTTTCTCCGCAAAGGGAAGGAAATGAAAAGGAGATAAGATTCCCCTTTCTTTGTGATTCCAGCGAACCAACGCCTCATAGCCTTTGATTTGTTCATCTTTTGTTTTTAGGATGGGCTGGTAATAGAGGATAAAATCGTTATCTCTTAAGCTGATTTCAATTTCTTTTTCCATTTCAATGTTATTCTCGATTTTTTCCGCCAATTCCTGGTTAAAGAAAACATAATCGTGTTTTGAAGATTTTGCCTCATACATGGCGATATCTGCATTTTTCAGCAATTCTTCAAAAGTGTTGCCATCGTTGGGATACATTGCAATACCAATACTGGCACTGATTCTGCCATACCATCCAGGGATGTCGTAATCCGCTTCAATAATATTTAAAATCATTGCGCTTGTGCGGTTAATCTCCCCTTTATCTGTCACAGGAAGGAGTAGACCAAATTCATCTCCACCCAGTCTACCGGCGATTATTTTACCTTTGGAAACCCTTTTAATTCGGCTTGTAATCTCACTCAGCATTTTATCACCCGCATTGTGACCCAGGGTATCGTTTATTTCTTTAAATTTATTCAAATCAACATATAACAATGCGGAATGCGTTCCTTTTTTCAAGTATTCTGTAACCAGTTCACCAAATTTCCTTCGATTAAACAAACCGGTTAAACTGTCAATGTCTGCCAGTTGTGTCAATTGCCGTTGTTTTTTCAACAGGCTTGATTCTAAATTGATCCTTTGGAGCATGGTTTCAAAGTTTTTCTTTAGGAATAAACTGGTTTCCAAATCATTAATCCCGAATTTGCTTTCAACTTCAGCTTGTTTTAATACAAAAACAATTGTATTTTTATTGTTGTTTTTGATTGGGATGATTAAAAAATGAATATCTTCTTCTATAAATTCGGGTTTTAAATCTTGAAAGATTTCATCTGCCTTTAATGTTGTGACATCGTCAACCAAGTTCAAACGCTGACTCATGGTTTTTATCATCTCAATAGTCAAGTCTTCTTTTAAAGGGCCCTTCTCCATAATGGGGATTAACTGATCTTGGAATAATTCAAAAACCCACCCATGATCACAACTGTCAATGACCTTTAGATTAAGTTCCAATAGGGTTCTTATAGGAAGGATGGCTTTGTCATGGGAGAGGGTTTCATTTAAAATTTGAAAAACTGAATTTTTAAAGAATGTGAGGCGTTTGATCTCTTTTTGGGTGATGTTTCTGCTACTCAAATCTCTGACAATGCTTTGTATGATTAAAGGCTGCCCTTTTTCATCTTTGATGAGTGCCAGGTTGATTTCAACAGGAAGCCTTCGTCTGTTCTTTGTCATCATGGTTTTCTCGTATGGTGGAGGTGTATCGCCTTGAATCAGTTTGGTAAGTGTTTGCTCTGAAATGCCTATTTCTTCCAATGCTACTAAATTTTTATAGGATAATCCCTCTAATTCCTCCTGAGTATAACCCAGCATCTTTGCCGCCATCTGATTGACTTTCATATGGTTGCCTTCTAAATCAAGTAAGAAGATCCCATCGTTTGAATTTTCAAACAGGATTCTGTAATTCAGTTCCCTTTTATGGAGCTCTTTGTCATGTTGATGCCTTTCAAGGGCTTTTCCAATAACATTTCCAATCGCTTGAAGCAAGGAAATATCTTCTATCTGCCATTCTCTTAAATGTTTAACGGCATCAAAACCCAAAAAACCGATTGCTTTTTCATTAACCACTAATGGAACGACAACCAATGATTGAATCGCTTGAGCCTGAAAAATCTCCTTTTCAACAGCAGCGCTTTCAGGCATTTCTTCTACATTTGGGATATTGATGATTTCTTTATTTTTTATCTTTGGAATAAACCAGGGAAATGTTTTACAGGGAAGGTTTTGCAAATTTTCCTTTTCAGATCGGATGTTTTTTGCAACCCATTCATGAGTATTATTGATGATATAGCCATCATTGGAAAATAAGAAGATGTAACTTCGATCTGTTTGAGAAAACTCTCCCAGATACTGGAGGATTTTCTCAATCTTATGATCAAGTGAACCTTCAAAACTTAACAGACCGATCAAAGACTTAATGACTATTTCTTCCAGCTTTACCCGTGTATTTATTTTCCCGTTGGGGTTACTTGAAGATTCACAACCCATTATTCCTGATTCTTTTTTCTCTGGATTAACATTTTTTTCCATAGAATCCTCAATATCATCTTTAAGATATGTGGAAGTAGTATATCATAATCTGAGTTGTAAATCTTGAGAAAAAATCAAAATAATCTTAATAAATCAAATATTCGGTGGACTGATCAATGATTTTTATCATCTCTTGTTCTGACACAATCAAGCCGTTTCCCAACAGCTGGACCATGGTGTTACCCACCGCGGTTCCTTCCTGAGGATGAGTCTTGACGGGAAGGGTAACCTTTTCTGCGATTTTTTGACATAAAAATTCATTTTTCACACCCCCGCCTATGATGTGCAGCCTCTTTATTTCCAGATCATAAATCTTCTCCATATCATTTTTTGTTTGTTTGATTCTTTCAGCAATACCGTTTAAAATAAACGTTAAAGCTTTTCCAGGGGTTTTCGTTTTTATCTCATCGTAAATGCTTTCAAGCAGGTTTTCTGTCGTAAAATACTTTTGATTGTCCACATTCATGGCCTGGGAGAAGTCGGCTTGTGAACGTGCCAACTCTTCTAATTCCTGATAAGAGATCTCCCTTGCGAATTCATTTTCCAAGTCGGTCTTGGCCTTCTGCCATAAAATCAACCCTGGTGTGTTAGCGAGAATCCTTAAATCTCCGTTATAACAACCTTCCACAGCGTAATTTCGCTTAATGATCTCTTCAGGGTGGATGATCTTGTTTTTGAGAATAATGCCATTGAGGCACCAGGTTCCAAGACTGATGTTTAATGTTGTAGCCGTCTCAGAGGTTATCGATGCGTAAGCACTGGCTGTGTCATGAGTTGCGGGTAAAATGACTTTGGTTTTGTCATACTCGCCAACAACCGTTCCGGCAGGTACAACGTCTGGAAAGATATTGCCAAAACCCAATCTGTTGATGATTTCTTCACTCCAGCAACTGTTTAAATAATCATAAATTTGTGTGGTGGATGCATGTGTGAATTCGTAGTAAAACCGGCCGGTGAGTTTTCCGGCAAGATAACTGGGTAAAGAGACAATCTTTTTTATTCTCGAAAAAAAATCAGGATGCTGCTTTTTTAAATACATGAGTTGATAAACCGTGTTAAAGGGCTGGTGTTGCGTGGGTACTGTTTTGGTAATAAACCCTCGGTTTTTTTCCATTTCTTGTTTTATTATCTCGCTCGCCTTAAACATAGCAAAGTATTGGATGGGATCACTTAACTTTTGATCATTTTCATCCAGGGGGACAAAATCAACCCCCCATCCATCAAAACCGATAGAAGTGATGGAACGTGTTTTTTTGACTTCATCCACCGTCTTTAAAATCCGATGAAATAACCGGTCAATATCCCAATAACTCAAGGAACCTCGTGCATAGGCAAAACTTTTGAATCTGTCAAGTTCCTTTATCTTTAATTTCCCATTCTCCAATTCAGATAGAAAAACCTTGGTACCCGAGGCACCAAGGTCTACAGAAATCGTGCTATGCTTCATTATATGATCAACTCACTGTCTGTACATCTTCTTATAAACTTCTCTCAAGT
>CAYOFT010000046.1:0-11709 GCA_964403295.1 uncultured Thermotogaceae bacterium
TTCCTTTTGGACCATTTTTGGCGATCGGGATTTATTTAGCGCTTTTAATTGGAGAACAAGTATCGATGTTTTTAGGACGACTTTATCAATAAAGCTGAATAAGCAGGTGATATGAATGGAACACAATGAAAATGTAAATAAAAGAAAGCCATATGGAGGGATTCTTGAAATTCCTGTCGGTAGTCATCTCGCCCTCTTTTTCTCGGATGAAGATGAACTCAGAGATATCGTGTGCCCCCTACTGGAAAAGGAGATTAATCAAAACAGACGCGTAGTCTACATCCGCAACGGCGTCGATGTTGAATGGATTAAAAGGTGTATTGAAAATTACAATCCCGATAAACATGAACGCTTCTTAAAAGCATGGACTGCTACCGATATTTCACTGAGACGAAACGGGTTTACGCCTCGCACCCTTTTGGAACTCCTGCAGTCGGAAACCAACAAGTCTTCTGAGGAAGGCTTGTCAGGATTGACTATCATGCTAGAAGTCACCAACGTACTGATGCAATTGTTTCTTGAAGGCCGCTTCATGGACTTTTTTACAGCCCTTCAGGATCAATTGGCTATGACAACCAACCGTTTTATTTTCCAGTATAACTTATCCAAACTTGACAAACGAGTGCTGCATATGATTATGACCGAACACCCCTGTTTGTTGCATGACAATGAAATAGAATTTAATCCTTTCTATACCAAAAAAGACGAATCACCAGCTAAACGCTTTATCAGTCATGTCAAATCGTTGAATCTGTTAAAGCTGGAAAATGAAGGTGTTAAGTCAAAAAACCAAGAACTTCAATCCTGTAAACAAAAATTGGAAGATACTGTATCTGCCCTTAAAAACGAAATGAAACGTCATGAAGATGAACTGCTGAGAATTAAGGACGAGAACAAACAAAAGGTTGAACGAATCGAAAGAATACAGGAACAACTCAAGATTGATCAAAGAGAAATTCAGGATTATAAAGATAAGGAAACCGCTTTACAGGAGCAGCTAAAAAGAAAAATCCGAAGCATTGAGGATCTACAGAAAAATTTCGATATTTTTAAACTCAGACATTCAAAATTCGAAGAAGAGATAAAAGCACGCGATGAAAAAAACAATGAATTGACAACGGAACTCACGGGGAAGGAAACATTACTGAGGGAAAAGGAAAATATTTTAACAGAGAAAAATCAAATCATCGATTCACTTAAGCAAACATTGGAAACTACGAAAGAAAAACATGCAGATATAGAGAAAACCATCCGTGATAATGAAGTAAGGGAAGAGAGTTATCAAAGTAAAATAGAAACGCTTGAACAAACACTTCGCGAAAAAGAAGATCAGATTATAGCATTGCAACTGAAAATGGAAAAAGAAACCGAAAATTACCAAATAACCCAACAAGCCTTTGAAGAATATAAAGAGGTTAATGCTGATCTGGTTCGTGAAACTGAAAGTTTAAACCAGCAATTAGTGGAAATAAATAGGAATTTTGAACAAGCTGAACTGGACAAAAAAGCACTGGAGGAACAATTACAACAAGCCAAACTAAAAATAAGCACTCAAAAAGACGCAATAGCAGAATCAGAAAGGGTTATTTCTGAAAAGACCGCCCAAAACAACGATTTGGAAAACAAAATAACAGAAGTTCAAGAACAAAACGGTCATTTGAAGATGGAAAATCAATCATTACAAGAGAAAGTACAAGCACAAGAAGACAATTTTTCGAAAGAAAATCAAGACTTAACCAGTCAAATAGCAACTCAAAAAACGCTTCTTAATGAACTGAAGTCTGAACTGTCCCAACTACAGTCAAAACTTAAGGAAAAAGAAAAGTTGACTCAAGAGCAGATCAACAAAAATGAGCACATAAAAACACTGTTACAGGAAAAAGAAGCGTTACTCGACAACAAAAATCGTCAAATTTACAGATTCTCATCTTTATACGAAGAATTCAAACAAAAAGCCTCAGTCTTGAATGACGAAAAATTGAGAATCGAAAAAAAATATACCGAAAATATGCATAAAGTCTCTTCTTCTCTGAAAAGCATTAAAGCCCATCATGATTTGGACAAACAAAAGCTGGATGATTCCAGAATTCAAGTGGACACTTTAAAAGAAACCGTTAAAAAACTCACGGCTGCAAATGAAGAGATGAAGGAAGTAGTGGACAAAGAGAAAAAAACGCTTCAGGAACTCCGTTTTTCCCTTGATAATACAGAGAAGCAAAACACAAGACTACGCGACATTCTAAAAACAACCAATCAAAATGCCTCTAAAATAGAAGAAAATAACCTCTTTTTAAAGGGAAAGCTTTCCCAAGCTCAAGAAAAGGCAGATAAACTTTTAGCTAAACAAAATGTGTTGATTGAGGAAAGAGATCATTTAAAATTAGAAATGGAATCATTACAGCAGGTTAGCAGAGAACAAGTTGAACAGCTACAGGATAAGCTTGAAAAAAATCAAAATAATTTGCAAAGTGTCCAAAAAGAAAAATCACAATTACACTTGGAAATGGACAAACTTCAACAACATTTACAGGAAAAACAGCATCAAATAGATCAATCAACAATGGAAACCAATTTATTAAAAGAAAAGCTGCAAAAAGCTGAAGAAAATGCAATAACACTGCAAGAGAACCTTTCTTCCTGTAAATCTAACATTGAAAGTGTTTTACTTGAAAAGAAACGCCTGAGTGAAAAAATTGACCAAGTGAACGAATCAATGGCCAAACTTCGTGATAAACATTCACGTTTACAGCAAGATGTGGAAGAAATGCATTCAGCGGTCAATGGCAGGGATGAAAAAATCAAACAGAAGAACAGCCAAATCCAACATTTGCAGGAAGCGTTAATAAGAACGGAAAATGACATTAAGAATCTACAGAATAACATGAAAGTCATGAAAGATCAAATGGCAGCTAAAGAAGACAAAAGGCAAAAGATTCAAGGCACATTGGAACAGGAAATTCGGGAAAATGAACAGCTAAAAACTGAAATTAAAATGTTGAAATTAATGATAGATGAAAAAGAAGGTATACTTGGCAAGGAAATGAACAATATCATCCAAATGAAAGATGAGATTGAACATCTCAAGTATGATAAATTATTGCTGGTTAGAGAAAAAGACGCGCTGATTCAAAAATTCAACAAAATAGAGGAAAAACTCAGTTCGTTCGGTGCGCTTTCTCCAAAGGATAACCTGGAAAACTATCGAATGATGCAAATCAGTAAATCTTTATCTGATAATAAACCGTCTGAGTAGTATGATAGATGCAAAATAGAAAAAATATTTTCTTTACGCTGTTTTTAGCGTATATGATATTGTTGTGTTTTCTTCTCTTTGTCAATGATTTAAATATGAATTATATGCGTTATGCCCTTGAAGATAAATTGATTCATTTCGGAGCATTCTTTATTGGACAGTTGCTGATTTTGTTATCTGGAAACCTTAGAAAACCGATACGGCGTATTTGTTATCTGTTATTTTTAATCTTGCCTGTTGTTGCTGAAATTGTCCAGAAATATCTCCCAAGGCGCGTTTCGGATTATGCAGATATGCTGGCTGCTTATTTTGGAATCTTTGCTTGTTTAATTCTATGGTATGTGATTACAATTATTTATAAATTTTTCTTTCTGAAGGAGCGTTAACATGTGCAGAATGATGGGTATCATCTCAAAAAGACTTGAAGCAGTTGAAGACTGGATAGAACCTCTTGTTCACCAATCCAGACGCGGCACAAAAAATCCACACGGTGATGGATATGGCATTGCCTTTTACGAAAATGGTCAACTCCATACTAGGCGTGAAGTGGCTCCTATCTGGGAGAGAAAGACCGATTTTTCAACTGATGAAGGTAAAATCCTCATTCTTCACACCAGAAAAGCCAGTAAAGGCTCTATTAACCTCAACAACGTACACCCATTTACGGCAACGACAGACGATGATTCTTTTGTCTTTTGCCATAATGGAACGATATTTGATATTGATAAACTTAGGCCATCAAAGACACCTGATTATGAAGATATTTCCGACTCAAGAATCTTTTTCGAACTCTTTCTCAATAAATATGAGTTAACGGGAGACTTTATTGAGGCTGTTCGAACAACGGTCTCCGATATTGCTTCAACTTGTTCTTCAATTACTTCAATGAATTCCTTTTTTTCCGATGGGAAGAAACTGGTTGTAGTAAGATATTGTTTGGATGAAGAAGATTATTACACATTGGGTTATCGTAAATTAAGGGATTCTGAAGATGGATTTGTTATCACAACACAGCAATATGATGACAAAACCTCATGGCAATGGTTGGAGAACAAAACTATCACCGTTTTTCACCCAGATCACTTTGAACAATTTAATATCTTGGATCACTGAAATCTCTCAATCCGTTTCCTAAAAGCGTAAAACCCAAAACCGTTAGTGCCATCATAATCCCAGGAAAAACAGCCAGCCAGGGTGCTCTGTCCATGTAATTTTGTGATTCCATCAACAACCTTCCCCAACTGGGAAACGGTGGTTGCGTTCCCAGGCCAATATAACTTAATCCCGCTTCGGATAAAATGGCAAAGGCAAAGTTGGTTGTTACCAAAACAGTCAAAGATGCGCCAATATGCGGTAGAAAATGTTTCCAAATCATAGCGGGAAGCCGGGTCCCTATTGATTGTGATGCAATGACAAAAAATCGGTGTTTTAGACTGATTGTTTCATTTCTTACCTGACGGGCAAATATTGGAATTCTCACAATACCAATGGCAATCATGGCGTTCACAATATCCGCTCCAAAAACCGATACGATGGCTATGGCAAAAACGATTGCCGGAAAGGCAAACAAACCGTCCATCAAACGCATCATAATTTCATCCATAAATCGATTACTCATTCCAGAGATAAAACCCACAATCAGTCCTCCAAAAAGGGCAATCACCGTTGAAATAATTCCCACCTGCAAAGCAATTTGTCCCCCCACCATGCACCTGCTCAATAAGTCTCTGCCATATTCATCGGTACCAAAGGGGTGTGTAATACTTGGTGGAAGGAATCTGGAACGTATATCCATTTGATATGCGTCATACGGTGTATACCAAAAACTCAGGATGGCAAGAAAGACCACAAAAAGAATGATGATCAAACCACTAACAAAACTGGCATGATGTCTGGCTCGAAAACGTGAACGTTGTAAGGTAAGTGAGCTAAAACTCCATTTGTTTTTTCCATAACAGTGTTTGTATTTTTCCGGACAGTTTTTTTTACTTTTCATATTCATTGCCTCACCTAATTCTCGGGTCAATAGCCATGTGAACCATATCCATGATGAAATTAATCAAAATCGTGATGACGGCAATCCATATAACCACGCCTTGAACAACCGGTAAATCTCTCCGTTGAACGGAATAAAGGAGTAATCTTCCCATACCTGGGATGGAAAAAACAGATTCGATGATGATTGTGCCTGCCAATATCGAAGCCACTTGCAGTCCAAATATACTCAGAACAGGAATCATGGCATTTTTTAAAATATGTTTATTGAAGACGCGTCTTTGACTGACTCCTTTTCCAGTGGCTGTACGGGCGTAATCCTCATTCATGATTTCAATAATGGAACTTCTGATCATTCGGATTAAAACGGAAGACGAGATAATCGCAAGTGAAAGTGCCGGTAATATAACAGATTTCAACCATTCAATAACATCCGCCTTCATGGGTACATACCCCCCCGAAGGTAATAGATTAAAACGGACCGAAAATACAAGCAAAAACAAAATACCCAACCAAAAGCCCGGGATGATCAGTCCGATTTGTGAGACGGAAGTAATCAGATAATCCAGAAATTTATTGTGTTTTCGTGCTGAAATGATTCCCAAAGGGAAAGAAATCAGTGTTGTTAATAACACACTTAAAAGAGTAATGGAAATCGTAGGTGGCAGGGAGGAGATAATCACCTCAGTCACTGGCTTTTTATAACCGGTGGATTGACCCAGATCTCCTTTAAATAAATTACCAATCCAAAAAAAGTAACGCAACACAACGGGTTTATCCAGATTTAATTCCCGTTCCAGATTGTCAATGGCACTTTGATCTGCATCCAAACCCAATATGACCTCGGCCGGGTTGCCGGGTAAAGCGTTAAATACAAAAAAAGAAAGCAACGAAACGGCCAAGACTGTTATAAATCCAGTTAAAATACGCCTAATCGCAAAGGATAACATGCTGATTATTCAAGTTCTTCAATGCTCAAATGATCGTTGGTGTAAATACAGATCTCACTGGCGATTCTTAAGGATTCTACGGCAATATCTTTAATATCCATGGATGTATTTCTCAAAAGAGCCCTGGCACTTGCCAATGCATAACTGCCCCCTGAACCGATGGCGGTTACATCTTCATCGGGCTGTATCACTTCCCCATTTCCGGAAATAACCAGTAAGTTTTCCCTATCGGCTACGATTAACAAGGCTTCAAGGCGACGCAGCATTTTATCTGTTCGCCATTCTTTAGCCAACTCAACGGCAGCCCTGGGAAGATTCGCACTGTTTTTTTTATAATAAGCCTCAAATTTCTCAAATAACGTGAAAGCATCTGCTACTGACCCGGCAAATCCGGCGACTACTTTGTTATCGCCCAATTTCCTTACCTTTCTGGCTGTTGATTTCATCACGGTATTACCCTGAGTCACCTGGCCGTCACCTACAATAACCGTTCTTCCCCCTTTCTTGATGGCAAGAACAGTTGTTCCTCTAAATTCCACTTTTCCTCCTCCAGTTCATTTATGAAAAGGGTGGGTAATACCCACCCTTTGAAGTTTATTATTCCAAAAAGCCGTCTACACTGTTCCAAATGGTTTTAGATCTGGCATCAAAGGGATGCCCGTTCCATAGACAGAGATTGGCCTTTTTCCCTTCTTCGATAGAACCGTATTCATCATCAATATTCAGTATTTTTGCGGGCATGATGGTCAGAGATTTTAACATGCCTTGTTCATCTGCTCCGTAATTACATGCCATTCCGGCTTGTAGTCGCAGGACTTCTGACGGAAATACCGGATGATCGCTCATACATCCGAAAAGGATCCCTTCTTCCAAAGCAACTCTGTAGGAGTTAAAGGTCATATCCCTCAATTCCACCTTTGATCTGCTGGACATGATGGGGCCTAACAATATGGGAATACCGGCTTCTTTGATTTCATCTTTGACTTTAATGTATTCCGTACAATGTTCAATCACCATGTCAATGTCAAATTCCTTTTTGATTCTGATGGCCGTAAGAATGTCTTCCGCTCGGTGACAATGAACACGAGCAGGTATCTGCTTATTCAAGACCATGACTGCCGCTTCCATCTTGCTGTCATGTTCTGTGAAGGGTTTATCCTCTTTCTCGGCCTTTTTCTTTTTTTCGATGTAGTTTTTGGCATCAAAGAAAAACTTTCGAATGACAGCTGCCGTTCCCATTCGGGTCACGGGCATCTTTTTCTGCTCAGCGTACACGCGCTTTGGATTTTCTCCGGTCGCCATTTTCAATCCGTTATCCTCGCGGATCAGCATTTCTTTCACATTCTTTTTCTTAGAATACTTGGCGATAAAACTCAAACCTCCAACGGGGTTGGCACTTCCCGTGAGCACGCAATAAATCATGACGCCACCCTTTGCCGCTTCTGGGATGGACATATCATTGGGCGAAAAACCATCCAGGCTTCTCACATTAGAAGTTACCGGATCGGAATATTCGTTGGTATCATCATATTCGTATCCTTGTCCGTCCGGATTCAAGCCGATATGTGAATGGGCATCGATGAATCCTGGCATTAATAATCCCCTTTTTCCGTCGATGGTCTCATCTATGTGGTCTCTACTTTTAACTTTATAACCCGCTTCTTTGATGACACCCTCTTCAATCAAAACCTCACCTTTAAATGGTTCTGAGGTCATGGTATGAACCACTACGTTTGTTATTAAGGTTCTCATATAATCAGCCCCTCTTCCTTCATGCTATATGCGATTTTTCCGTTTACAAATGTGTATAAAACCCTGTGTGTGGGATCAAGCAGTTCCCGATCCGTCAGGATGATATCCGCATCTTTGTCGATATCCAGACTGCCAATCCTGTCATCCAACCCCAGGTTGATTGCCGGGTTGATGGTAATCGATCGTAAGGCCTCTTCCTTGCTTAATCCGTTCTTACAGGCCAATGCAGCCTCTATGGGTAGATTGTTGATGGGAATAACCGGATGATCGGTGATTAAAGTGATATCTTTCACACCGGCCTTTTCCAGTATTCCTGGGGTTTTCAGTGTCCTTCTATTGACTTCCATCTTGTACCTTGCCGTGAAAAGTGGACCCACAGCACATTTAATGTCCCGTTTGGCCAATTCCTCGGCAACCAAGTGGCCTTCGGTCGTGTGTTCAAAAGCAGGTTTGATTCCGAATTCGTCAAATATTCTCAAGACGGTCATGATATCATCCGCCTGATGAGCGTGAACATGTGCCTGTAGTTCACCTTTTAAAACTTTCAAGATGGCTTCGCATTGCATATCATAAGGTTTCTCTTCCTTTTTATCATAATCCAGGGCCTTTCTGAAAGCGCTTCGAATCTTCTCCGCCGTTGCCATTCGTGTGATGATCTTTTTGCCGTTTTCTGAATGGGCTCTCTTTGGATTTTCACCCATGGCCATTTTGAAGCCCGATTCTTCCAGAATGATTCGTTTCTCGTAAGTAACCGTCAAATCATTTTTCAAGGTAACGCCAATTCCACCCATCGGATTGGCACTTCCCGGGTAGATGTTCAACGTAGTCACACCTGCTCCGATGGCCTCTTTGAATCCCGTGTCAAAGGGTTTGACACCATCCAGCGCTCGAACCTGTGCGGTGATGGGATCTGACCATTCGTTGGTGTCATTATCGCTGGCTTGATTGGTTTTTTCTCCATGGACACCGATATGACAATGTTCTTCAATCATACCCGGATAACAATGCAATCCTGTGGCATCGATAGTCTCATCCGCCTGAGCGTATATTTTATGGGAACAATCCACGATTTTCCCGTTGTCTATGAGTAAATCACCCACAAACTCTTTTGAAGTTACCGGGTGAATGGTTGCATTTTTAATCAGCATACTCATTTTGATTCACCTCCAACTCTGACTCCGGCTATATAGGTATCACTAATGCTGGTGTTCACATCAAAGATGTCCCCAGTTGCCACGGCAAAATCAGCGAATTTTCCCTTTTCCAAACTCCCGATTTCATCTTCCAGGCCAAGCACTCTTGCTGGATTGATGGTAAACATATCCAGGATATCTTTTCGATCCATTCTCAGCTTATCAATTAGCCACATTTGAAAGACACCGTAATTCAAGGGTATCACAGGAGCATCTGTCATCATGGACAGTTTAAATCCCAATTCGTTGAGAATTTGAACAGATTTAAAGGTGAGATCGTAAGTTTGATAAGATTTACCGGCAACGTTCAACGGACCAAGGATAACAGGTACATCTTTTAAAGATTCCGCCACTTCTTTATCGGTATGTAAGGCGGTTGCATGGTCAAGAGTGTATAAGATGTCATATTCTTCCATGATTCTTTTGATCGTTTCGATATCTTCTAAATTTGCAACATGGATCCGTGCCACGGATTCTTGTTTAAGAAGTCCGCTTAAAACTTCCATATTGTAATCGTATTCTTTTTCTTCTTTGTTCATATAATCCTGGGCTTTGTTCAGATTATCTCTTACCAGAGCGGCTACCTGAAGTCTGGTGTAAAGTATCTTGCGGCTTTCCCAATTCCATTGAGGGTTTCTTCCAAAGGCCATCTTGACAATCTTCTTTGGTGTTTTTACAATCATCTCATCGGCAACCGTGCCAGCTGTTTTGATGACCACACCTTCCCCGCCAATAACATTTGCCGACCCGGGTAGTACACAAACGGTTGTATAGCCTGAATTTCTGGCTTCCATGATACCGGGATCCAATGGATTAAGTCCATCTAATGCCCGAACACCTGCAGTAGTGGGAGAAGACGTTTCGTTTACATCATTACCGGCAAATCCCCCGGCTTTTTCCTCAAAAACACCCACATGAGTATGAGGATCGATGAAACCGGGATAGATAATTTTCTGATCCATATCTATCTGCTCTATGGTTTCATCAGGGTTGATTCCGGAAGCGATTTCCTTTATTCTTCCATCTTGCACCAGTATGTCCAGCTTCTTAAATTCGCCTTCATACCAGCATTTTCCATTCTTGAAAAGAATCAAAATAGTCACCCCTTTTCGTTTATTCTCTATTTTATCATAAATGGGGGAGATGATTAGATTACCGAAAGGAAATCACACCAAACCGTAGAACTCCTTTAAGAACGATTCTACTTTTTGTGGTGTTTCTGGATGTCCAAACAAATATCCCTGCATCATGTTGCATTTATTTTTTAACAAAAAATCCCTCTGTAGATTGTCTTCTATACCTTCGGCAATAACGTCAAGGTTTAAGTTTTCCGCCAAAGAGATAATGGTTTTGACGATAGATGCGTTGTCTGGGTAAACCAGATCCAGGACAAAGGATTTGTCGATCTTTAACTCATCGATGGGAAATTTTCTCAAATAGGCCAATGAAGAATAACCCGTACCAAAATCGTCGATGGAGAGTTTGCATCCCAAATCCTTGATCCTGTTCAACTTTTTTCTGGTGTCTTCCACATCTTCCATTAAAATCCCTTCTGTGATCTCAAGCATTAAATCCTGGGGATTGATTTGGGTTTCCTCGATGATTTCTTTCAAGATATCGAAAAAATTGTCCTGTGAGAATTGTAAAGGCGAGATGTTTACAGATATTCTGAAACCAATGAGCCCCATATCTTTCCATTTTTTCATCTGCAAACAGGCTTCTTTCAACACCCATTTACCCAATGGAATAATCAAGCCCGATTCCTCGGCCACAGGGATAAATTCAGAAGGCGGTATAAGCCCTTTTTCGGGATCTTTCCATCTTAAAAGCGCTTCTATTCCCACCAATGTATTGGTATTCAAATCGAATTGTGGTTGATAATACAGCATAAAATTCTTTTTCTCAATGGCTTTATGTAAGCGCGTTTCCATCTCCAATCTTTTCATAGCCTTAATGTTCATTTTAGCCGTATAGAACTTGAAAGTGTTTTTTGTACCTCTTTTTGCTCCCATTAGGGCAAAGCCTGCCTTTTGAAGTAAATCCTGAATAATATCCCCATTATCCGGATAGATGGCAATCCCCATACTGATATTCACAAATATTTCACTTTCGGCTACGATGAATGGCTTTTCAAATCGTTTAAACAAGTTCCTGACTAAAGATGTCACGTTTTCTTTATCCTTGATGTCCGGAAAAACCATGGTAAATTCATCACTGCCGTATCTGGCAACAAAATCCTGTTTTCTGATATGTTTTCGTAATCGATTAGCAACCAGTATCAGTAATTGGTCACCCACGGCATTCCCCATGGAATCATTGATCTTTTTAAAACTGTCCAAATCCAACGAAACCAATGCCATGATAGTTTGGTTTCTTTTAGCCCTTTCCAACTCTTCGTCCAGCTTTTGCATTAAGTAGTTTCTGTTGGGAAGTCCGGTTAAAACATCAAACGAAGAAATGTAATCCAGTTTCTGCTCGGCTTCTTTTCTCCTGCTGATGTCTTGATGAGTCCCCAGAATCATTCTGGTTTTACCATCTTCTTTCGTCAATACTTCCCCTCTTGAAA
>CAYOFT010000047.1:0-11184 GCA_964403295.1 uncultured Thermotogaceae bacterium
CCGGATTTTCATTGTTTAGTCTAAAATCGGTATTGGCAGATAGGGGAATAGACACAAACGTTGTTGTTGCCTCCCCGGTTGTTCCCCAGGCACTAGATGCTCCATCCGCATCGGATGTGGCTTTGAAGATATATGAGATCTCCCGGCTATTCCTTTCAGCCGTCATCCCGTTTGGAACGGGTTGTTTTTCCAGTTTTAACGTAACGGTTCCTTCTACTAAATTGATTCCGGTTATAGTTATCGCTGTTGCTGAAGGCAAAAAATATCCGGCATTTTTTGTGACTTCCCCAATCGTTACCGAAGCACTGTCACTGATTTCAAATCCCTGGGGCATTTCTATATCAAGTTCTCCACCATGAAACTGTGTTCCGATGCAGTAGGATATTTCCAGTTGAACCCGGGACTGCTCGATACCCGATTCCGGATGGACTTTCAACTCTCCCGCGGGAGTGACGATTTGATCGAAACAAATATCCATCCCATCTAAACCGGATTGTCTGTTGCCGGAAGCATCAGCAAGGGTGTTGTTTTCATAAGTGTTGTTGAAATGAGTTTGGGAATTTCCCTCAATAAATGACACAGACGCTTCCGGTACATTGAAATACTTCCAAGGATCACCATCTGCATTTAAAACCACACTGTTGGCATCGATAAATATTCCTCCACCCTTTTCAGCATGATTGTTTTCAATGGTGTTTTTGTATATTTGGGGTTGGTTTTTTTGCAATGCCGTTCTCTGATTCACACCATAAGACAAGTTCTCAACCAAAATCCCCCCGCCATAATAATCGGTTACATTCTGACAAATGATGTTATTTCTGATGATGGGGCTGGCCCCAATGATATGGATTCCCGAAGTGACCGCCGGTCTCCTTTGATTTGAAGGCGTTGAAGAACCCGCATTCGTAATGGTAAATCCTTCTACTATCGTGTTTGTTTCTCCTCGCCTGATACTGCTTTGTGCTGTTGCAATGATTTGGATTCCCGCCTTGTCATTGGCACCGGCATCGATGATGGTGGTTTCTCGAATCGTTTCATCGGTGGGGTCTTGAGCGGTTAGATGAATGGCTTTGTTGTTAATAATCAGGTTTTCTTCATAGGTTCCCGGATAGACTTTGATGGTATCGCCGTCCTGAGCCTCGTCAATCGCTTCCTGAATCGTATGGTAGTCCCAGTTGATGGCTTTCATGACAATGTGTGTTTCCAGGGCATTTGTATCCACCCCTTTGTTCTGGAAGCTTTCCAAATAGGCGCCATCTGTGGATTGAATGGTGCCTTTGGTATAACTCACATGAACCTGATTGTTTTTGCCGATGGGGTATTTCAGGGTTATGATGATGTGGTCTGCCTCGTCTGTTTTCAGTTCTGCGGCTGTTATTTCATTCACATAGCCGTTGACGAGGACGCCAAATTGTTCGTATTCTGTTCCCGTGGGTGCTTGCATGGCTTTGTCAAATCCCAGGTCTATGGTTTGTCCGTCGCTGTTGATGATCGCCGTTTCTAAAATGGGTTGTTGTCCCGGAACTTTGTTTTCCACAGGTTCGTTGGTGTAGCTGTTTAAGTAACTCCCGTCCTGGGCCTGTATGCTTCCCCGGGTGTAGTCGATGGTGATGATGTCGGTGGTTTGTACGGGTGTTTCCAAACTCAGCAGATATTGGTTGTTCGTTCCCGGTTTGTGTTCTATTTTGGTTGTGGTTAGGGTTTGTTCTTCTCTGTTGTTTTGTTGGTTTTCTGTTGTCTTTTTCACGGTGTATTGTTTGTGTTTACCAGTAGGGTCCGCCATGGCTTTGTCATAGGTGATCTCGATTTGTGTGCCTTCCCGGTTGGTCTGGGCACTGGTTTGTGTGGGTGATGGGATGATGGCTGTTTTAAAGGTCCATACACCACTCTTGGTGGTTTTTGCCGTTTGGGTGTTGACGGCTGCCACTTGCCAGTAGTAGGTGGTATCCCCTTGTAGTGTGTCCGGGATTTGGTATTGTTGTTGGTTCAGTCCTTCGGCTTCTATTGGGATTGTTTTGGGGGTGTCCGAGAGGTAGAGGGTGTAGGTGATGGCCTGGTCCTTTTGGTCGTGTTCCCATTGAAGGGTTGGGGGAACTAACGCATCGATGTCTTGGCTGGCATCGGTGGGTGATGGGGTATGGGGGATGTCCATGCCGTCACTTTGGGTCATGAAGCTTTGGGCCTGAGTGCGTGTGGCGGCTCCGTTGTCGTCTTTGACCAGGATGAACCAGTAGTAGGTTCTGCCCTTTTCCAATCCTTCCGGTTGGTAATGGGTTTCTTCTATTCCTTCAACAGTGACGTTTCGGTTGGTGTTTTTCACGGTGTCGATGTAGACGTAGTATTTGATGGGGTCTGAATCCGGGTCGGTGCTCTCACTCCAGCTGAGGGTGACATCGGTGGCAACGTCCGTTGCCCCTTCTGTGGGATTGAGTAATTCCGGTTGATTAGGAGCGCTGTTACCGGTTTTGACGGGTCCGCTTCCCAGGGCTGTGGTTCGGCTGGCATCGGCACCGGCAATCAATGTCCACAGGTAGGTGCTGTTGCCCGGCAGGTTGATGAATGTGTGGCTGGTGTCGGTGGTGTGGGCTGTGGTGGCCGGTTCACTTCTGGAGAGGCAGGTTATGATTTGGCTGGCGTTTTGTTTGGTTCGGTTTGCTATTGTTTCGGTTTGTTCATAGATGTTGATGGTGTAGGTGATGGGGTTGGCCGGGTTCAGGGGGTCTTTGTACGCTTGCCAGTCCAGGGTGAATCCCGTTTCTGTCACTTCACTGACCATGAGCATCGGATCGGCCGGTTCGTTTTCAGGTTCAACGGGGACGGGTAGTCCTTGCCCATCCACGGTGAAGGTCCATACGGGAGAATTGACTTGTTTCTCATTCAGGCTGGCGTTTACTTGCCAGTACCAGACCCCGCTTTCCAGATGAGGAAATAGGAAGTAGTTGTTGTTCGTTTCATAGTTAAAACTTTCTGCCAACCCTTCTACGTTTCGGGCGTATCTCAGCGTGTATCTGACACCGGCTTCTTCGTCCGTGCTCTTGGTCCATCTGGCGTAGAAGTTGTTGCCCGGTATGATTTCCGCTTGAGCCGGGTAGAGGTTTTGGGGTGCTGTTAGTTCTTTTGGTTCAGGTTTGTTTGTCTTTACGCAGGAAGTTAACAGCAAAATAAAGATTAAAACAGTAGTAAGGATCATTACGGCCTTTTTCAAAACAATCACTCCATAGAATTTCCAACTTATAATTTTTACAACATATATTCCATGTTTTTTTCTTAGAATCAAGATGAATAAACTATTCATTTTAGTTTGATTCTATTTAATTGTCATTTCGAAAGAATTTTGCGCTCAAACAGGCTTCCGTTTGATTTGCAGGTCTTGTGTTTTCTTATATTCATTATAACATACCAGCAGCAGGATGGGTCCGTATCAATTTTGTTCATTTGCAAATGAACATCCCTATATGGTACAATCCAAAATCTTAAACATTAAAGGAGAGGATTTGATGGGAAATTAAAACTACCCGCAGACTACGAAAGTAAGCTGGATTTACTGGAAACAGAAGTTGCTTTAAAGAAACTTAAGGACTACTTTGAACGGGCACTTGCCTACGAATTACACCTTACACGCGTGTCAGCACCACTCTTTGTACAACCAGAAACCGGGTTAAACGACAATCTCAACGGAATAGAACAGCCGGTATCCTTCACGGTAAAAGACTCCGATACATATGTGGAGATCGTCCATTCGCTGGCGAAATGGAAACGAAACGCCTTGAAGCGTTACAACTTTTCTGTTGGAGAAGGCCTTTATACCGATATGAACGCCATTCGAAAGGATGAGGAACTGGATAACCTTCATTCCATTTACGTGGATCAATGGGACTGGGAGAAAATCATCCGAAAAGAGGAAAGAACCGAAGAAAAACTGAAAGAGATTGTCAAACGCATTTACAGGGTATTTAAAAGCACAGAGAATTTCATCACCTTTGAGTATAAAAATCTTGAAGGACCGTATCTACCCGATGAAATTTCATTTATCACCACTCAAGAATTGGAAGACCTCTATCCAAATATGTCCCCAAAAGAAAGGGAAGACGCCATCACCCGTGAAAGAGGAGCCGTTTTTATTCACAAAATCGGGGGTAAATTGAACTCCGGGATTAAACACGACGGCCGTGCTCCCGATTACGATGATTGGGAGTTAAATGGGGATATCGTCTTTTATTATCCATTATTGGATATCGCTTTTGAAATGTCTTCCATGGGAATTCGCGTGGATGAAAAGAGCCTTCAATCTCAGCTTGAGCATGAAGGATGTCTGGATCGACTGGAAATGGCATTTCATTCAGACTTAATGAATGGGAATCTTCCATACACTGTCGGCGGTGGTATCGGTCAATCGAGAATCTGCATGTTCTACCTTCAAAAGGCCCATATTGGGGAAGTACAATCCTCCATCTGGTCTGAAGAAATGATGTACGAATGCCAAAAGAAAAGAATTAATCTGCTTTAAAACCGATGGGACAGGTCCCTGGATACGACAATCAAGGGACCTGTCCCATCTATTATTGAAAAAAACCGGGCGGAAAGAGTTTTTGCCACTGGCAAAATACTCTAAGGTCAGTGTCTTCTCTGACCACACACTGGTCAGCCCTTACAATCATTACCGGAAACATCCACAATTCGGACGCACGTTTTAAAATTCAAAATCTTTGATTGAATCCGACAACTTCTCTATACTGCTGTTGAGGTTCGCTGAATATCCTGATAAACTTGCATTGATGCTCTCAAGAGTTTCAGTCGATTCCCTCATCTTTGCGATGGTTTCCAGGAATTCACTCATTTCACCTTGGAATTTATTTAGCGTGTTGGAAACTTCCTGAGAAGATGCTGTTTGCTCTTCAGCGATAGAAGCAAGGTTTTCCGAATCCGTGGAAACCTCTTCAGCCATTCTCATGAGTGTTACAAAAACATCTCTCATACTGTTTGTGGCAGTTTGTGTATTTTCCATCTCTTTATTGGATACTTTCATCTCTTCTTTTGTTTCTACAATCGTTCCATTGACACTTGAAAGCAGTTCTGTGATTTCGGTTGCCGCTTTTTTACTTTGTTCTGCCAGTTTTCTGATTTCATCGGCAACAACGGCAAATCCTTTGCCGGCTTCTCCTGCGCGAGCTGCTTCTATGGCGGCATTCAATGACAGCAGATTGGTTTGCTCTGCAATCGCCGTAACGGTTGAGGCAATTTCGTTGATACGGTCCGTTGATTCGAAGAGTTCTTCAATGCTCTTGCTAACGGTCATGTTAGTATTTACGGTGTTTTCTACTGCTGTACCAACCTTTTGAATCTCGTCTTTTCCATTGTTAGCCACACTGTTCAACTGATTGGCCACTTCTGAAAGGGCTTGTGCTGAATTGGCAACCTCTTCAGTGGTTTGTAAAATCTGTGATGCTGAAGATAAGGATTCTTCCAGATCCTTGCGCATGTCTTCAGCGCTAGCCGAGATAGAGTTAAATTCATTATTAAAGGTACTGGCAGTTGCATTGCCTTCCTCAGCCGCCTGAGAAACATGATCGGATTCTGAATTCAGATCTGTGACTGATGTTTGGATGTAATTAAAAGTGGGTCTGAGTTTTTCGTTGATAAAATCTCCCACATCTTTAATGGAACGACCCAATTCATCATTGGCTGAGCCTTCCATTTGTGCTGTGAAATCACCCTGGGAATATTTTTTTAATACCGATAATGAGGACAGACTCTTTTTCAATATAAGATAAAGAATGACCACAACCATAACCACCATAACAACGGCAGCTACGGAGTAAATGATAATGGACAGGGTTATTTCTTTAAAATACGCTGTCTCATTAACGTTTTTAATATAACCAATGATTTTGTCATCAAAATCCCTTATGGGGACATAAACGATTGAGACACCATTTCCCCGGTCAAAACCGGTGATTGTTTGATTCTGTAATATCTTTTTCTCTATATTTTCAGTTTGATTCAAATTGTATCTATCTTCCTCTGTGCCATAATATTCAACGTTTTCTTCCAGGTTAATACCCTTTTGAAGGTTGTAAAAGAAGAATTCTCCACTATATTGTTCCTTTAGGGCACTTAGATAATCCGTGGAAAAAGACATGCCGAATTCCAGCGAGCCAATGTGTTTGTCCTTATAAAAGATGGGAACAAGGCCTCTGATACCGTACCCAAAGGACCCCTGATCTAAACCCATCACGAAATCTTTGATCTCATTCGTTCTGACAATGGTTGGGCGAATGGCGCTCAAATCATCTCCAAACTTATCGATCTTATGCATTCTCAAAAAGCTGGTTGCGGGAGGCAGGTGAAATTGCAGCTGGTAAACGTTCATTTCATCGCTTAAAACCTTGTACATATCCGTCAATTTTTCTTTCAACTCTTCTCTTTTACCCTCAGCAAAAAGTCTTTGGACCTCTTTATCCTGGGAGAGTACATAAGCCCCCATTAACGAAATATAAGATTGATTCTCAATGTTTGATAAGATAGAAGTGGCAACCGTTTCCGAGTTTTTCTCATATTCTGCGGTTAACATGTTAATATTTCTCTGGATTAAGAAAAAAGCCACCAAGACAAACGCAACAGCAATCACAACGCCAATATAAAGACTAAGTTTTCCCACAAGACCCATTTTCATATTTTCATCCCTTTCTTTTGTTATATTTATTTTAATATAATTAAGTCTTATATAAATAAATATCAAGGCAAAAACACAATTAATTATATGATTATATCATAAGTGCTTCAGGGAAAGGTTTATGACAAATGACTTGGTTCATTGCTTTAAAATTCCTTTTTAAAGGTCTTTAGACTTTCTGTTATTTGTTCTTTTTTTGGCAAGTCCCAAATCCTTACGTTCTCAATATGTTGCTGAATCAGCATCTCAAGGCCGTTGATACATTCACATCCCGCATTTTTTGCCAGTGAAAGTAGTTTTGTTTGTAAGGGTTTGTAAACGATATCAAAAACGATTGTGCATTTTTGAAGGGCTTCAAGGGAAAGGGGTAAACATGAGCGGGGGTTGGGATTCATTCCCAAAGGAGTGGTGTTTATTAATAAATCCGTTTTCTGAGTTTTCAAGTAGTGATCAAGGTCTTCCAAAGAATGAATTTTTATCGCAGGAAAAATCTTTTGGATTTCTTCCGCTGATTTTTTTGTCCGGTTGAACAGGTGGATCGGTTCAACATCAAGTTTTTTTAAAGCGTAAATGGCAGCCCGTGATGCGCCACCAGCACCGGCAACAATGGCAGATTGGATTGTTTTTGATTGAAGGGGTCTATAAATACCTTTCCAATCTGTGTTAAAGCCAAAAAATTGTTTTTTCTTATGATCAACACGTACACAATTCACAGCACCGCAAGCGGAAACATCTTCATCTGCTAAAACATCCGATCTTATCTTGACCTTATAAGGAATGGTCACGTTGAAACCGACCACTTCAGAGTCTCCCATCAGTTTTCCCAATACTTTTTCATAATAATCTTCAGGCGTGACCAGATTGTTATACTCCAAGTTTAACTCCAGTTCCTTTGAAATTGAATCAAACATTTTCTTAGACATACCCGGTCCGGGTTTTTGTTTTAAGAGATAAAGCTTCATTAGATACCTCCGATGTTTTTTTGTTGTAAAAACACTGTGAAAGTTGAGTCACAATAAGAAAAGGAGCCCTTCAAAGGCTCCTTTGATTTTTTCGCTTACTTACATATTATACCATGAATTACAGTTACTGTCAAGAGCCCTTGATTTGATCAATTATTTTCTAAATGGACTCTTCTCTCCAGAATACCAACCCATTTTTTTCCAGTATTGGGCATCCAGAGAATCCTCCTCATAATGTTTTTTGATGATAAAACGAAAGAGTCGATAATTGAACCTCAAGAAAAGAGAAGGCGAATGGCGTTTCCCGGAAGCTATTTCCCGATAAAACTTTCTCCCTTTCTTCTTCAATTGTGCAATGATTTTACTTTTTTTATCGGCTTTCATCACATCCCAATCATCCCCAAAGGTTTTAAATGCATAGGTATCGATACGATTAACACCCCAGTACTTCAAACTGATCTTTACCGCATTAATAGCTTCTTTGGTGCCTGCTCCCACGGTAGAACTAATCACCATGGCTTTTTTCGAAAACATTTCCGGCCTGGCACGATGGATAATGAAAATATAACCCAGATGATCTAGAAAATTTTTAATGGAAGCCGTCTCCCGCATCACAAAAACCGGTGTGGTCATGATCAATCCATCCGAGCTAACCATATCTTCCAGTATCGGCAAGACATATGATGCATGGGGGCATTTGTCCTCTCCATAGATATAACAGGTCATACACCCTTTGCAAAACTCCGGTAAATCCTGTGGCATGAAATAGTCCACAAACTCAATGTCTCCGTGTTTGGACATTGCCTCCTTAAATATCTTTGTGGCAGCGTATGTGTTTCCTTTCCTTGGACTGCCATGAATGATTGTGATTTTCAATTGAGAATTCTCCTTTTAGTGTTTATATTCTTTGGATTCAGTTTGTTGTACTATATATGATGTATTGCAGCTTGTCAAGAGAGCCCTGTTTCTTTTCTTTTTTGATGATGCAAAAAATCTTAAATATAAATTTGATGATATACTAAAGAAACAATAATTATTTTTTTTATGAATGATTGGAAGAAAGGAGTGAAATAATGCTTGGTAAAAGCAGATTAATCTACGGAACTATGGGACTTGGTGGGGGTTGGAACGAAACCGAGATAGTAGGTGAAGCAATAATAAAAGCCGAAAAGGCTTTTGAAACTGCCATAGACTGTGGCATAACCTTTTTCGATTTTGCAGATATCTATTCAAGGGGAAAATCCGAGAAAGTTTTTGGTGAAGTGATTAAAAAGCGGCCTGACATTCGTAAAAAAGTGAAAATTCAGTCCAAAGCCGGGATCATCTTACCCGACGAAGAAGGCATCAATCAATTTGATTTTTCGGCTTCACATTTGGTGAAAACGGTAGAAAAAAGTTTAAAAAATCTGGGTATCGACATGCTGGACTCGCTTCTTTTGCATAGGCCTGACCCATTAATGAACCCCAAAGAGCTGAAAGAGGCCTTTGATTATCTTTTTGAGAACAAAATGATATCTCAAATGGGTGTCTCAAATATGAATCAGTATCAGATTCAATTCATAGAAAAGGCTACCGGAAGAAAGGTCAGGGCCAATCAACTGGAAATTAATCTGCTTCACTTGGATTGGTTGGATGAAACCATCGGGGTCAACAACGATGAAGGATTCAAATCAACCATGACACCGGGCTTGATGGAATACATGATGATGAACGATATCGAAATTCAGGCTTGGAGCCCAATGGCGAGAGGTTTGTTCAGCGGAAAAGAACTTGGCGAAAATCCCAACAAAATCATAGTCAACACCAGAGATTATGTTTATCAGTTGGCAAAAGAAAAAGAAACCACTCCGGAAAGCATTATCCTGGCATTCATCATGAAACATCCCGGAGGCATTCGGCCGGTCATTGGAACCACCAGTCCAGAAAGAATCAAAGCCTCCGTTAAAGCTGAGAAAACAATCCTGAGCAGAAAAGAATGGTACAAATTATATATTCTATCAAGAGGGGAGAGACTACCATGAGAAAGAAAGTTATTTTCTTAATTTTCGGAATCATCCAAAATCTGGCTTTGGGCTGGATCATTTATCTCCTCTTTCAGTCATTGACCAAAATCAACAGTGAGGCTGTTATTGGAAAGGATACCAGTATTATTTTGAGTATTATATTTCCCCTATTTACATTCGTTATCGAGTACTTAATTTATGAAAACCGGAATAAACAATAGCGACTTTATTTGATATGTTTCCCTTTTCTCATAATCAGTATTGTAACGAAAATAACGACAGCAATGGGTATCAATGCTGTAAAACCCGAAAGGGTTTGATTTCCGGAAGTAAAATCAATCATCAGGTATTCAATAAAAACAAATGTCCAAATAATTGAAAATCTCAACCATCCACCCATTTGGCGGATTATTTTGTAATGGGCTTCTTTGTTTTCTTCAGTTATGGTATACGGATAATTTTTTACCATCCATGGGCGTTTGATCATCAACAGACTCATCAATAAATAAATGACAATCATGATGGTTGGAAATAAAAGGATCGTCCACTTTGGCGCATAAGAATCCGGCGTTCCATCTATTCCAAAATGTGCAGGTATTTGCTCAGGCAAACTCCCCCAGTTGATTGCGAGAAGAATGATACTCATTACAATTCCTAAAATGGCTAAAAGATTAAAAACCGTTCCTTTTTTCATCACATCATCTCCTATAATAAATTTACTGTACTATATCACATAGTACAGTAAAAGTCAATAGTTTTTGAGACTTTTATTGATTCAATATAAGGTGTATAATAAAAGATAAAGCGATTATTTTGAACTTGGAAGAAAGTTCTAAGCTGTTTTTAAGAAAGAAGAGATATACTTTTACGAAAGAAGGTGAGATGATGAAATTGAACAAAAAAGCACTGATTGTCATGATGATCCTTAGTCTATTTGTTGCAGGATTGATGTTGGCTGGCAATGGCAACGGAAATGGTAACGGTGGTGGAAACGCCGGCAGTGGTCCCGCTGATGGAACAGGCAACGGTCCAGGAGATGGAACAGGAACACAACCTGGAGACGGAACAGGTATGGGAGCGGGAAACTCCGGAAACGCTGGTGGTTACGGGCCTGGAGATGGATCGGGGAACGGTACTGAAAATGAACCTGGGGATGGAACAGGTTATGGTCCCGGGGATTGCCAGGAAATTGCACAAAACCTTAACGCCAATCAAGCTTACAGCGCAGAAGAGATTGCAGAAGCCTTTGGATTGCAAGTAGAACAGGTATACAATCTCATGAATCAGGGTATTCTTAAAACCATCAGATCTCAAAACCAGTTGAAAGTTTTAGGCTCAGAAATCCAAGAAAAGGTCAATGAAATAGCTAAACTGCTGGAGTAATTCTTTTAGGGGACAATTTTAGCTTGTCCCCTTTGTTTTTTCTCTAGCTCCTCAAGAAAAGCCTCATAAGCATCCCAATTCTCTATTTTTTCTGAATAATGTCCCCTTAAGGCATATTCCAAATTCTGTCGAATTGTGTTTAAATTTTTGTTTTTCTGTTTTG
>CAYOFT010000048.1:0-11149 GCA_964403295.1 uncultured Thermotogaceae bacterium
CAGTACACAGAACCACCATTTATAGCAAAGAAAGAATCAGTAGAAAATATATTTGGCGAGAATTTAGATTTTAAAAACAAGCCGATAGATATTCGATGTTATACTTATGATGAATTCTTGAATCAAGTTGAGCAATACAGAAATGTACGTGAATTAAATATCGATGTAAAAGAAACAAATTCAATCAGGGAGGGGATTGTTAATTCTGCTGTGGCTTCCGGAGACGGAATCCGTATCAGTTATGAACCTTCCCTGTTGATTGTTTTAAGTGGTTATGGTTCTGATGAATTAATTCTGGAAATGGAAAGAGAAAACGATCAGCGTTTTTTAAGACTGTTATTGCCAAATGCTCAATATTCAAGAACGATAGCCAAGAATTTTAGACAAAAGAACTTACCCTATGCGCTAAATGTTTATGGGTTAAATGAGCAAGAGTTGGAACTTGCATTAAAAGATGCTTATTTTCCCAAATATTCCATGGATATTTCCAAGCCCGGTGTTACATTTGAAACAAACCTTTCATCCGATGAACTGCAATTAAGAATGAAAGGTGCGATTTATGATTCGTTAATAGAAAGTTATGAAAACGGATGGGAAATAGTGATATTTAACGCAACGATTAAAAACCTTAAGGCACTTCAAGCTGTTCTCGATGAAATGATGCCGTTACCGGTTAAATTGGTTCCTTACCCTTTGTGGAGAGATGATGAATGAGTTGTTTATTTGATGCGTTGTTTTTTCCGGTTGCCTTTTTTAAGCGAACAGAATGTACATATACTCAGTCCTTTATTGCATTATTGGTTATCATTTCGATTAATTTATTATCGGACAGGAATTTCCTGGGAACCCTTTTTTCGTTTTTTGGCATTACCGCTTTTTTGTTTGTGCTCTTAATCCCGATTTTTGCGTTTTTGTTTCTTTTTGGTTTGGATTTATTATTGATCAGAGAGGACAGAAACCATTGGATCAAAACACATATGGCATTTACTTATGTCCCCTATCTTTTTTTCCCTTTGGTGAGACCTTTTGTGGAGAGGACTACCTGGCAGTTTAAGTTCTTCGGTTGGATGATGATTGTACTCATGTGCCTTTGGTCCTACACTTTATTAGATATGTTGTTGAAGAAAAATAAATATACAACACTTCGTTTCTTTAGAGATATTGGTTTATTGTTATTGTTAATTGTTCTATAATCTTTTTTAAATAATGATGCGGTGAGATTTTTCATGATGGAGTTTGTCGGTCGATTCGTACAAAGATTTTGGAAAGAGATCATATTGGTATCTGTATTAATAACCGCTTTTTTTGGTTATTACGCCTCAACTATTACCATCAATACCGATTTAACCACCCTTTTACCTGAAGATGATGAATATGCACAACAATATAAAGAGCTTTTTTCAGGTGATGTAATAGGCGATTCGGTAGTGATTGTCTTTGATTTTGACGGAAATCGGGATCAAGCCCTTGAATTTATCCGACAATTGAAAAAAAGACTGGAAAAAAAGGTGGATATCATCAAATTTTTCCAGAACGTTGATTCGATGGCTATGATGGGAACAACCGGTTTGTTATTGTCCAACAGCAATATCTTTGAGCAATTATCTTCAACTTTGAATTATGCCCAGTTCTTACTTGATAACCCTGCTGCTATCGACTTTGCAATCGTAAGGAACGCCGGAGCGTCCTTAAAAAAGATTGAAGATGTTTTCAACAAAGTATTGGATATTGAAAATCCTCAAAATTATGTTATCTTCAGCCCGGATAATGAGATTTTTCTCATCAATGTCATTTTAACAAAACCGGCTTTGGATCTTGATTTTGCTGCCAGAGCTCTCCAGGAAATAGAAATAGATATCGATAACCTGTTAGCAGAGACGAAGTATAATTATGAGTATGGGATGACAGGTTCTTATCAGCAGGCTTTGGATACGAATGCAGTTATCTCCAGAGACCTTTCCATCACAACTGTTATCACCCTGACTTCAATTTCTCTTTTGTTTTTACTTGTTTACGGCAATTTATACACAACTCTTTCGATTTTTCTTAGTTTGATAATGGGAACGCTATGGTCTGTTGGGATTTTTCAGTTCATCTTCCAAAGCATGGATTTTATGTCCAGTTTTGTTATTGCATTGTTGTTGGGGTTGGGAATTGACTTTGGTATCCATCTTTCTCACAGAATATCCGAGGAATTAAGCGAACAAGCTGAGATATTCAATAAAAGCGGAAAAAAGGAGAAGAGGGAACTAAGCAAAAGCGCGGTTATGAGTGCTGTTAAACATACCGGACGTAATACATTAATTGGCGGACTGACTACCATTGCTGCCTTTATGTCTCTTATCTTTGTGGATTCTCCAGCTTTGCAACGGGTAAGTATTATGGCCGGGATTGGCATATTGACATTTTTATTTGTTATGATCGTTATCCTGCCTTCTTTACTGATCTTCTTCTATCGATATTTGAAAATCAAAGAAAAGAAGATTCAAACGGCGAAATCGGTATTTAAAAAGTTAGTAAAAAGTTCAAGGAAAAAGCAGAAAGGAATTGTTGTGACACTCCTTATTGCACTTATTCCGCTGTTTTTCTTTACATACAGATGTTTTAAAGATTTTAACTACACCCCGGCAGAAACGATTCCCATGGATATAGAAAGTGCAAAAGTGTTTCAGAAGATCACAGATCATGGTGTTTTTTCAAACGCTGATAATTCAATCATTACCTATATTTCAGACCCAAAAAAGCTTTACGATGCGGAACAGTCGATATATGAACGTACGCCTGATTTGGGTAACCTCAATTCTTTGGCTTCATTTATTCCAAAAGAGATGTTTGAGAGCTACGATTCATTTAAAATGAACATAGAGAAGATCATTAACAGCTCACAAAACGCCTTTACATTACTTCTTTTCAAAAAATTAGGTGTTTATGGAGACTTGGATTATTTATACAGTCTTTTTCAGAATAGTCCCAATTTTTCCAGTTTCATCCATTCCATCTTTCAAAGTGAGATCTTACCGAATGAGGCTAAAAAGTATCTCAGCACCTATATAGATGGAGAGATGGTTTATAAAATTTATGCAGAACCCACCTACAATATTTGGGTGGACAACAATCTAAAAGGTTTTGTAGAAGGCTTAAAGAAAACCGAACATGATTTTTATGGCTACCCCATCATTTATTACAAAGTGATGACCAGTGTGATTCAATCGATTATTTTTGCGGTACTGTTATCTGCAATCATCATCGCCTTAACAGTTTTACTATCTCTAAAAAAGTTTTCGGATTCTATCGCTGTTTTACTGGTTTTGGGAATGACCATCATTTTTCTGTTTGGATTTTATAACCTCTTGGGGATGCAGATCAACTTTATGACGATATTGGCTTTGCCTTTGATTATGGGAATGGCCATTGATGCGCCTATACATCTTATTGGTAGATTAAGGGAAGAAGAAGAGAAGACCGCAAAACCCGATTATTTACAAAATGTCTTTCTGAAAACCGGTAAAGCAATCACGCTGAGTTCCTTGACAACAATTATTGCTTTTTCCAGTTTATTGTTTGCCAGTTCACCGATTTTGGGTGAATTTGGTGTCATTATGACACTTGGAATCGCCTTTAATTGGGTCATTACCTTTTTCTGGCTGAAAGGTTTCAGAGAGAGGATCAAAAAAAGAGAATGGAATGGTGATAAACATGAAACTGATGCTGTGTGAACTCACAGATTTCAAAACAGTCAGGGCAACAGTCCGGTATGATGATGAAAGTGATAAAAACCACCCCGTGTTTGTTGCCCGTGTTGGTGAAGAAGAGATTATTTGTGAAGTCTCACATCAAACAGAAAACAACGACCTGACCATCTACAATCTGTCTTTAAGCGAGCCACTATCCCTTGAAAAATTAAGGCAAAAAATTGAAATCATATTGATTTCCAGCTCAAAAAAGGTTTCAAAAGTACATCTGAAAAAGATAAAAGTGATCGACTTGTTTGCCAAAAACGTTCAGGAAATCTCGTTTTTCCCCGAAGTAAAAAAAGAAAAAACGTGTTTGAGACTTTTTTCCCCGCTTGCCAGTTGGGTTAAAGTTAAATTGTTCAAAGATCATCATGTTCAAGAGATTGAGATGGATTTTGACAAACGAGGATTTTGGACTAAAAACTTTAATAGCAATCTGCATTTGCAGGAATACCGTTATGAATTAAATATCGAAGGCGAAATCCGTGAAACAATCGATCCTTTTTCTTATTCTCTCACTCTCAATTCCAACCGTTCCGTAATCATTGACAAAAAAAAGCTAAAGCATTTCAAAGATGATTTTCAAAACCCCAAAAATCCCTGTGACTGTATCCTTTATGAAACCCATGTTCGTGATTTTACATCTGACCCGGCTGTTGCATTTGAAAAAAGAAACACATATACTGCATTGACTCAGCAGGGGGTAACCATTGTTAACGGATTGAGTGCGGGTCTGGATCATTTAAAGGAACTAGGAATAACACACGTTCATATACTGCCCATCCAGGATTTTAAATCAGTTACCGACCATCATCCGGCAGATTATAATTGGGGATACGATCCCCTTTGTTATACCGTGCCTGAAGGTTCATATGCATCCAATCCCTCTGATCCGCTATCGAGAATCAACGAAGTGAGAGAAATGGTCAGAGTCTTGCATGAACAGTCACTGGGGTTAATATTGGATGTGGTATATAATCATACATATGAAGTGGAAGGGTCTGTTTTCAACAACATCATTCCGGACTATGCCTATCGTTGGAATGATTATGGTGAACTGTCTAACGGCTCCGGATGTGGTAATGAAATCGCCACTGAAAGGACTTTTATTAGAAAGTATATCATCGATTCATTGAGACATTGGATTAAATGGTATCATGTGGACGGGTTCCGGTTTGATTTAATGGGATTAATGGATATCGATACAATGAAAGCAATTGAGCAGGAGCTGAACAAAGAAAAGAGGCTGATTCTTTACGGAGAACCATGGGCGGGTGGCGTTTCAGTTTTACCTGAGGATAAACGATCCACAAAAGGTTTTCAGAGGGGTCATAGAATCGCAGTCTTCAACGATGAGATGAGAAATGCCATCAAGGGTTTTCCGGATGACCAGTCCCGTGGGTTAATCAGTTCACAAATCGGATGGTCTGATACGGTACTGGGTTCCATGTTGGGAGCGGTTGGTTATGAAGATCATCTCCTGAATATTGCCGATCATCCATGTGAGCAGATCGTCTATACATCCTGTCATGACAATCTCACACTTTTTGACAAGATCAAAAAAAGTTGTCCCGAAAAAAACTGGAATGAATGGCTCTTCATGAACCGATTGGCAGCCTTTTCAGTCATTTTATCGCAGGGAATCGTATTCCTCCATTCTGGTGAAGAATTTGCCAGAAGCAAATACATGCATCACAACACCTATAATCTGGGTGATATTTACAACAGTATTCAATGGCATCAGAAGGCAAAATACCACGATCTTTTCGAATACTATCAGAGACTGATTGCCATCCGAAAAAATCATCCGGTTTTCAGGCTCGAAACAAAAGAAGAATTGGAATCAAGAATAAACTTGATCCATCGCCTTGAAGGAGCCTTTGCTTTTACAATAGACGGTCGGGGTATTGACTCTTGGAAACACGTTGTTATAGCCGTTAACATGACCGACGAAGACCTGTGGTTTAAACTGCCCGAACTCCAATCGGGAGAAGGCTGGAACATTACCGTAAACCCATATCAGGCGGGTGACTCCGTTCTTGGAATCGCCAAAAAGGAATTGCAGCTTGTTGAAAAAAGCTGGTATTTGTTGTATATATGATTTTCAAGCTAAAATTCTTATTTGAATTGTTGGGTTAAGTGTGTAGGAGTATAATTATTTGATGATCACTTTAAACGATAATCTCCGAAAACCCACCCCACCGCAAGCGGTCCCCCCCTCCGGTGGAGGGGAATTTTAAGTTCAGGTTTTTTGGGATTTATTTTTCAAAACTTTTTCAATGCAAATAGAATGATTCCACAAGTAATTTTTTTTACATTCTCAAAAAACTCCCAAATCCCCTCCTTGGAGGGGTGGCAGCGATAGCTGACGGGGTGGGTTTTGGGAGAAGAATGTTAAAAGTGATGTGTCGTAAGAGAGTGTTGATAGGATTAATATTGTATGCTCTTTAGGGCCGGAGCTGTATAGGGATAATTCAAATCCACAAGCAGAATCGAAGGAGAACTAAATGTATAATTACTTAAAAGGAGTTATAACCGCAAAAGCCGAAGACAACCGAATCGTCCTGGAAGTTAACAACATTGGTTATGATTTATACACGGACAGTGAACTCTATAACTGTGAGGATGAAATCTGTAAAGCTTATGTTGTCATGGTTCCCGGTGAAGATGAGTTCAGGCTCTACGGTTTTAAAACTGAAGAAAAACGCAAGTTGTTCAACTTGCTTCGTAGCGTGAGTGGTTTAGGGTCCAAATCGGTTATTAAGATACTGGCATCCGCAGAATCAGTTGAAATCGTGGAGGCTATCAGCTTCAACGACACAACCTTTTTGAAAAGTCTTCCGGGTGTGGGGAAAAAGACAGCCGAAAGAATTGTTTTGGAATTGAAATCCAAAATGAAGGACTTTTCAGAAAACTTTGGTGATGCTGATACACAAGAGAATGAAGATAAAATCAAAAACCTCAAACTCTTCCAGGAGTCTTTGGAGGGTTTGGAAGCATTGGGCTATTCATCGGGTAAATCCAGACAGGTCTTACGAGAATTGATGGAAAAAAGAGATGATTATACAGTTCAGCAGTTAATAAAGGCTGCTTTAAAGAAATTTTTGGAACTGAATGAATAAAGGGGGAGGAAAATGCTGGGGATTATTTTAGCGGCAGGTATGGGAACGCGCATGAAATCTTGCCAACCAAAAGTCATACACAAACTTGTTTCACAGCCTTTACTGGAATGGGTGCTAAACAGTTTTGAAAACTTGATAGAAGACAAACATTATGATAAAATCGCAGTTGTTATCGGTGAAAAAATGCCGATGGTTGAACAGTTCCTGAAAGATTGGTCATTGGAAAAGGGTATAGAGGTTAATGTTTTTTACCAGAAAGAAAGGCTTGGCACTGGTCATGCCGTAAAAATGGCGATGCCGGTTATAGAAAAACTAAAGGATGAAGAGCCGGTTTATATCTTATGTGGGGATGTTCCGTTAATAAAAAGTGATACTTTGAAAAATATGCTGGATGAATACAGAAAAAGAGTATCAGATATAGCTGTGTTAACGGTAGAAAAAAACAACCCCGCTGGGTATGGGAGAATTGTTAAAGACAAAGATGGATGCATCAAAAAGATTGTTGAACATAAGGATGCCAATACCCAGCAATTGGCCATCAAAGAAATAAATTCGGGGATGTATTTGGTAAAAGCTTCACTACTCAAGAAAAGCCTGAATCATTTGAAAAATGATAATCAACAAGGAGAGTATTATCTCACTGATATCGTTGAATGGATTGATCAAAACGGTGGAAAAGCCATTTCAGTTGTTACGGATGATCATCATGAAGTCAGCGGCATCAACAACCGCTATCAACTTTCCATTTTGGAAAAAGTCGCCAGAGAAAGGATTAACAAAGCCCACATGCTGAATGGCGTAACCATGATCGATCCAAATCAGGTTTATATTGACCCTGGAGTCACCATCGAGCCTGATTGCATCATAGAACCCATGACTGTGATTAAGGGAAAAACCGCCATTGGGAGAGGTTGCATCATTGGCCCCATGACTCAGATTGAAAACAGTAGTATTGGTGAAAACAACACCATTGAACGCTCCCATTTATCAGGCGTTCAAGTCAAAAACAATGTGAAAATCGGTCCCTTTGCCCGATTGAGAGAGAATACAATTCTTGAAGACAACGTCAAGATTGGTGATTTTGTTGAAACGAAAAAAACGACCATCGGTAAAGGTTCCAAGGCTCAGCATTTATCATATCTTGGAGATACGACTATTGAGGAAGACGTGAATATCGGAGCCGGGACCATCACTTGTAATTATAACGGCTTCAGCAAAAACAAAACACTCATAGAGAAGGAAGCCTTTATCGGTTCAAATACATCATTGGTTGCACCGGTAAGAATTGGAAAGGGGTCTATTATCGGAGCAGGTTCGGTGATTGTCCGTGATGTACCTGAAGACACCTTGGCCATAGCCAGGGCAAAACAAAGCAACAAGGAAAACCGGGCCTCCGAATTGAAAAAAAAGTATAAAAACGAAAGGGAAGGGTGATCACATGCCATTCAGTCGTCCTATCATGAAGTTTTTCTCAGGGAGTTCAAATCCTGAGCTTGCCCGAAGAATGTCGGACTATATGAACATCAGACTGGGTGAAATGGAATTATCAAGATTTTCGGACGGTGAAGTCAATATCCGAATCGCTGAAACCGTAAGGGGACACGATGTATTTGTTATGCAATCGACTTGTGAACCCGTCAATGATAACCTGATGGAATTATTGGTTATGATCGATGCATTCAAAAGAGCCTCTGCCAATTCCATCTCAGTGATTATCCCCTATTTTGGATATGCCAGACAGGATCGAAAGGCAAAGGGGAGAGATCCCATCACGGCTAAGCTGGTTTCCAATCTGATTACAAAGGCAGGAGCTGACCGTGTTATTACATTGGATTTGCATGCAGAGCAAATTCAGGGTTTTTTCGATATACCCCTGGATAACCTTCAATCATTCCCCGTTTTTATCAAATATTTCCAAGAGATGGCATCTTTTAACGAAGAAGATTTTGTTGTGGTTTCTCCCGATGTCGGTGGTGTTAAACGTGCACGAAGACTTGCTGAAAAGATGAAAATGTCTCTGGCCATTCTGGATAAAAGAAGACCCAGGGATAATGTAGCCGAAATTGTCAACGTAGTGGGTGAAGTAGATGGTAAACATGCAATCCTATTTGATGATATAATAGATACAGGAGGATCACTTGTGGGTGCAGCAGAAGCTTTAAAGGCAAAAGGGGCGAAAGATGTCATCGCTTGTGCGACTCATGGTATACTGTCAGGCGATGCGGTTGATCGACTCGAGCATTCCTTGATTAAAAGAGTATTAATAACCAATACGATTCCCCATGAAAAAATGCCTGAAATGTTCTCTGTTCTTGATTTATCAAGACTCTTGGGAGAAGCGGTTTTAAGAGTTAGGAAAAACTTGTCGGTAAGTATATTATTCAAATAAAATGTACATTTGTACGATAAATCTAAGGAGGAATAGGAAAGATGAGAAAATTTGCAATGGAAGTTAATGAAAGAAACCGTGTGAAAACATCCGGTTCAAGAAAAGTCAGGGTTGACGGTTTCATACCGGTCGTTGCATATGGTCCGGATTTCGAATCCAGAACATTCGAAGTGGATTTTGCAACTTTCGATTCTGTGATTCACAAAATTTCAAACACAACGCCTGTAACGCTTCAGATAAAAAATGAAGAGGGAAATGTGGAAGAAATATTAACGTATCTTAAAACGGTTCAAAGACATGCAGTTAATGACAAACCCATTCACATTGATTTCTATGTGCCGTCTGCAGGACATGTTATGAACATAGAAGTGCCCATCCATTTTATCAATGAACCCAAAGGCATTGAACATGGCGGTGTTTTGGAACATCATTATGATGCCATCCCAATAGAGGCCCTTCCAAAGGATATTCCTGAATTCATCGAAATCGACATTGCCGATTTGGATGTTGGAGAATTTATCCAGATGAAAGACTTGCCCATGGGGGAGGGAGTCAAATCCCATATCGATGGTGAGGAATACATCGTATCTGTTCTTGAACCAAGAACAATAGCTGTAGAAGAAGAGGAAACAGAAGAACTTGAAGAAGGAAGTATGGAACCGGAAGTTATCGGAGAGGAAACAGAAGAAGAAACAAAAGAATAAATCCGATATATGAAAAGAATTGCAATGATTGGATTAGGAAATCCCGGCCCGCAATATGTCTTTACAAGGCATAATGTGGGCTTTTTAGCTTTGGATGAATTCATAAGGCAGTTTGGATCTATCCAAAAGGAAGAAAGCAAAAAGTCGTATCAACTTTTTCAGACAATAATAGGTGATGTAAAACTTTTTTTATTAAAACCTTTAACCTATATGAATCTCAGTGGAATAGCTGTGAGAGAATTTGTGCAAAAAACAGGTCTCGAACCTGAGGACCTAATTGTTATTTACGATGATGTGTCACTGGAACTGGGACGAATCAGATTGAGAAAAAGCGGTTCTGCCGGAGGTCAAAAGGGGATGAAAAGCATCATACATGAACTTGGAACAGATGATATAAAACGCATTAAGATCGGTATCGGGCCAAAAACCATTCCTTCCCTGCCTGATTTTGTTTTGTCCAAATTCCGTGAGGATGAGATAGAGAAACTTGAATGGGTATTGGGGCAAACTGCAAAAGCCATGAAAGCTCTTATTAAAGAAGATTTTGACAACATCATGAACCAACACAACGGTCTGAAATGGAGGGTTGATGACAATTAAGTGCTCCCGCTGCGGTAAGAGAGAGGCAAGAAGAATCCAAAAGATACACGATGATGGTTTTGAAAAGGAAATTGCCTATTGTGATTTCTGTTTAACCGAAATGATTACTTATGATTCCGTTGAACTGAGCAAAACACATATGAAAAGTCTTGTGGAAAGAGCCAATTTATTCGATGAAAGACCAGCTCAAAATCACAAGGGTGATGATAATGTCATCTTGATATTACTCATGCCTCATTTGATTGTTGAGAACATGTTTGAACACGATTTATTTACAGAAAAAAGGATCAAAAAAACCATCATCGAAACACAAATTATATTTTATGACTTAAAAGTTGAAAAAGCCAGGCAAAACGAAGAATACGAAAACGCCATTCGTTATCAAAAAATCTCAAAAGGTTTAAGAAAGTACCTGAAAAGAAATAAGCCATAAACGCCATTTATCTTAAAATCAGGAATTGTGATATAATTTACATTGATAGAATTTAAATTTTATTTGGAGGTGCACATTGTGAAAAAAATATTATTAGCTATGGTAACACTTTCAGTTTTGATTTTTGCATTAAGTGGATGCGGTGTTTTTACACAGCCGGAATTGGG
>CAYOFT010000049.1:0-11041 GCA_964403295.1 uncultured Thermotogaceae bacterium
CAACAATGGCATATATGGGTGATTCCAAGGTACCAACCGGAAGATGTATTTCATCTGGGCAAACTCATTATACCTGGGTGAATTATTTTACATGACTGAACTAGGCTACTGTTGACATAGGAAAAGGTGGCTGAGTGCCACCTTTTTTTGTTTAGGGGTTGGGGAAAAAATGTTGCTAATAAAGTTCTTAATTCTTTTTTTGAAATTAAAATTCCCTGTGGGGGGTTGGCAAAATAATGCTAACCATACTGTTCCCGTTAGAATGTTTAGACCCCCCCCACCCCCGTTGGGGGCACCCCCCCGTAGTGGGGGATTTTTATTCTCGGTAATCGTAGTTTTTTTATTCCCCCCCGTGGGGGGGTGCCGGCTCTGGCGGGGGGGGTATTGGCATATTTTCGATAACAACACTATTCCCGTTTGATCGTTTAGAAAAGTACCAAAGGGATTTTTGAACTTCAGAGGATTTCACTTTTGAATTTCGTATACAACGGAGGTGAAGAACATGAAAAGAAATTTGTTTTTGTATCCTGTTTTTCGTTTTTTTATTAATATGCTGATTATCGGGCCAATACTGATTCCCTTTTTATTATGGAAGGGGTTGGATTATTCTCAAATCATGATCTTACAATCCATATCAGCTGTTTCAGCGATGGTTTTTGAGGTTCCGACAGGGGCTATAGCGGATAAATTGACCCGTAAGTTTTCGTTGGTGCTGTCGGGGATTATTCTGGCTGTTGCCATGTTGGTGTATATTATTAGTAATCACTTCGTGTTTTTTGCCTTCGCTGAGATTCTTTTTGGCTTAGGACTCACACTGTTTAGTGGAGCGGACTCGGCTATTTTATACGAGACGTTAAAAGCTCTGGGTAGGGAAAAGGAGTATCAGGGCAGAGAAGGGTCGGCGGCATCGAATATCTTTTTGGGTCAGGCCTTTTTTTCCATATTATCCGGTTATCTGTATGTGGTTCATCCCACGATTCCTTTTTGGATCAGTACGTTTTTTATCCTGATTGCTTCGGTTTCGGCCTGGTTTTTTAAGGAACCGGACCGGATGAAAAGCAAACATAAATATGTCAAACATATCTACATGGGCTTTTGTGATGCGTTGAAAAAACCAAGAATTATTTGGTTGTTGGTTTTCGCGGCTTTTTTCGGTTGTTTGATCCGTTTGGGATATTGGCTGTATCAGCCCTATTTTGATGTCGTGAATTTGGATATTGTGTTCTACGGATACATCTTTGCAGGAATGAACCTTGTGGCGGCTTTTGCATCAAAGGTTCTGTTAAAGAAATTTTCCGATGTCCGGCCCAGAAAATTGCTCATGTCTCTGGCTGTTTTGTTGATCATTTCTTTCATGGTACCCGGTTTCATCAAAGGGTACTGGGTGATCGGCATCATTTATCTGCAGCAGATTTTCAGAGGGATGTATCCGGCCACCATGAAATTCTATGTCAACTTGCAGGTGAAAGATGATTATCGTGCAACGACGATTTCCATGGTCAGTTTGATCTCCAGTTTGTCTTTTGCCGTTATCTCTCCCATAGTGGGATTTGGACTGGACAGGATTGGGACACAGTCGGTTTACCGAATGATTGGTTTTGTAAGTATTGCGGGGATTATTGGCTTGTTTTTATTAAGAAAGCGGCAAAAAGTGAAATTTGCCCGTTGAATTAGATATTCCCGGTTCTCTCAAGGTCGTACTTCCATTCCCGACTGATAAAACTCACGAAAATTTTTGAGATTTCAGGATCAAATTGTTTGCCGGCATAAGTCTTAATCTCACTCATGGCATATTCCCAGGATAAACTGCCCCTGTAAGGGCGGTCGCTGGTCATGGCATCAAAGGCATCGGCTATCGCCAGTATTCGGGATTCTTCAGGAATGCGGGTGCCAGATAACCCTTCAGGATACCCGCTTCCATCCCATCTTTCATGATGGTATCTGACAATGGTCACGATTTCCTTTAATTCCTGGGAACTTTCAAGAACCTTTGCCCCGTACTCCGGATGCTTCTTCAGCTCGGTGAACTCTTCTCCTGAAAGCTTTCCCGGTTTGCTTAACAGGGAATTGGGAATGAGTATTTTTCCAATATCATGAACCAATCCCGCCCAATATATCTTCTGTATGCCTTCTTTTGTATAGCCCATTTTTTCAGCCAGGGCGGCACTGATATTGGCAACATTTTCAGAATGTCCCTTTGTATAGGGATCGTGTAGTTCCAATATTTGAATCATGGATAGGATTAATTCCTTTTGAAATTTTCCCTGCCAAATCATATACTGCTGCATAGCCAAAAAGGCTGAAGCCACGTTTGAAAAGGCGTTCATGAGTTTCAAATCATCCTGGTTAAAGGTCCTGTTACTGTTTTTATCGATATCCAACACCATGCTTCCCATTTTTTTATCGCCTACCCTCAAACCTGCAATCATGGAATAGGCAATGGGTTTTGTGGCATCTTCAATTTGAAGGGCTTTTTCATGACTCATGATGTTGTTTTTATCCTGATCAACGATTTGATCTACGATGATGGTTTTATCGAATACAAAATGATCATCTGTTTTTAAATCAATCTTTTGAAGTTTCTCAATGTCATGGCCAATGGCAGAAATAAATCGCCATTTGTCCCCTTCAAACAGTGAAATACTGCCATAATCGGCACTGGGAATCAATTTGATCAAAATTCTCAACAGCGAGTCCAGGAACTTTTCCGGATTTTCTTTGGCTGCTTGAGAAATTTGTGAAGTCACCGTTAATATACTTTCCATACCCTTTGCCAGGTTTGCCTTTTCTAAAAGGGACTTCTTTAATTCACGGTTGACATGTTGCAGTTTTTGTTTGTTTTCTTCCAATTCTTTGTTTTTTTGAGTTAATTCAATATTTTGTGAAGTAATCTTTTCCGTACTGCTTTTAATGCGTTTTTGAAGTTGAATATTCCAGAACAGAACCAGTAACATGATAACGAAAAAAACCGAAATACTGATTATGATATAAAGCCAGGGAATTTGTGATCTAACAGATGCTCCCGTCCATTTCTGGATGATTTGTTCAATTTCACCACGGGAAATTTTTGCAAGCCCGTCATTCAACAATCTTAAAAGGTCTTTATTTCCCTTTTTAATGGCCGCGTAAACTTTATTTTCAAAAACAGGCCTTTCCATACGCCGGAAATTGATCCCCCCGGCTAATTTTTCGATGTAATAATCAGCGATGGGGCCATCGGAAATAAAAACAGAAATCTCCCTGTTTACAGCTGCTTCAACCATGTCCTTAACAGATGCAAAAGTAACGATTTTTTCATCCATTTCTCTGTTGATTAAGAATTCATGTGCATAATCATCTTCAACCACACCCACATCAAAACCCGCTATATCGTTGACACTTTTAATACCAAAGACATTTTCGTTGAAATAGATATAGGTTGCCATCTCGTAGAAAGGTATGGAAAAATCCAAGTAGTTTTCCCGTTCAGGAGAATAAAAGATAAGACCAATAACGGCATTTTCTGATTGTTGTACGTAATCAAGGATTTCAGAAAAGGAATCCATATAATTAAAATCAACTTCCTGCCCTGTTTTTTTGGTCCACAGAGACCAGATATCGTGAAAAATTCCCTTTGGATTGCCATCTTCATCGATGAATTCAAAGGGATAATAATACTTTTCACCTAATATTTCTATCTGTGCTGAAAAAGCTATTTGGATTATAATCAACAAACAAATGAACAGGACTGATTTCTTCAAGTTTCCACCTTTTTCCATATAAAAACCCCTTTCATTATACTATAATGGGCTATTATATTGAAAGGGGTTTATTTTTTTAACCTTTTAAATTTTATTTACAGTAAACCAAAATAATGATAGATATTCTTCCAGCCCTTATGATCTGTGATTGTTCCAACGTACAGGGTTTTTCCATCCTCTGATATCACCAGTGGCGTGTGCCCTTTCAAATCGTTGTTGGTATAGTCTCCTACCTCTTTTCCCTTCAGAAGATAGTGTTCTTCAAACCACATATCCGCAAGGATTTCTTCTCCGTCTTCCATTTTGATGGATTCTTCAAAAATAGCGCCAAAATCCGTGATTTCAAATTCTATTCCTCGCATATTCATTCCCAAAGGCTTTTCACTGATCATGTGATTTCTCTCGTCTTTCATATCACTCATACAGGTTACGATCACTTTCGAATTGCTTTTTGCGATTTGATCCAACACTTCTTGTGGTATGAAAAGGGCAAAGGGAATGATTAGGAAATCATAACCCGTTAAATCAGAATCTCTGAATAGAAAATCAACCTGTTCACCATGTTCAAATATGGGCCGATACAATTCCATGATGGAAGTGAAGTAATCAAAATCCTTGTCAACACCGTTAATCGCATGCATCCAGGCTACTTCATAATCAAAATAGATCCCGATCCTTGCCTTTTTTCTTTCCAAAGGTTTTTCCTCACTGAGTCGTTGACACACTTGCAGTCTTTTGCTTCTTTCTGGATTGCCATCATAATTCAGAATACCGTTGTGAATTTGCTCGGCTCCAAAGGGTAAGGCACGGTATCTGAAAAAGACGATGTTGTCAGCCCCTTGCGACAGGGCCTGTCTGGAAATCTTTTCCATCCAGCTGTGATTGTAATAAACGTTGCGTACTTGCCAATTCACCCTGCCGGGTTGTTGTTCCATGACGGTAAAGGGCTTTCGCTGCAGGGACCACATCAAGTCAAAATTCATCCCGGTAAACCAAGGTTTAAAAGTCTTTCCAAAATGATAATTATCGAAGGATAGAAAATCATATTGGCTTTCAATTTTTTTATAATCAATTTCTGTGAAATTCGTCATCAAATTATGGGTGATGGGTTTGGATGAATAGCGTTTGATGATATCGATTTGCATCTGGGCAAATTCCATGATGGAGTCGGTGGAAAAACGGTTAAAATCCAATAATTGATGGGGATTTCTCAGGGCATTGGTTCGTTTAGGCGTTTCGATTTGAGAAAAATCGTTATATTGTTGGGACCAAAAAACCGTTCCCCAATCCCTGTTTAAATCTTCTACTGTGTTATATTTTTTTTCAAGGTATTTTTGAAAGGTTGTGTCGCATTTCTCACAATAGCAAAACGTGGTATCTTCACATCCGAATTCATTGTCAATTTGCCAGGCGTATAAATTGTCCTTTTCACCGAATCGTTCCGCCAGCTTATGGACGATTTTATCCACGTAGACTTTGTAAATATGGCTGTTGTAGCAGTAATGTCTTCGGCTCCCGAAATTTCTGACATGACCTTTGTCATCTTTCTGCAAAATCTCCGGATGCTTTTTGATAAGCCATGCTGGAGGAGTTGCAGAAGGAGTACCGATGATGATTTTGATGCCAAGTTCACGGGTTAACTCGAATAATTTGTCCAAAAGAGAAAAATCATACTCACCCTCTGAAGGTTCCATGACATGCCATGCAAATTCTCCTACCCGTATCAGTTCGATCCCATTTTCTTTCATGATAATCAAATCGTTTGCCATTTGAGGCATTGATTCTAAATCAGTATCCCAATGTTCGGGATAATAATCCACTCCTATCATTTCATCTCCTCCTGTATTTTAATCTTCTTCTTCTCTTTCAGGTGTTTCAGTGATTTCTGGTATTTCATTGTGGTCATTATACCCTTCTTCCTGAGAAAATTTAAACATACTAAGCTTTTTCTTCAAGGTTTCGGATAATTCCAGTAATTTTCTTGAAGAGGGTTCCAGTTCTTCAATCATGGTGGTGTTGTCTTCAACGGAATTCACGATGGTATCCACGTTCTTTGACAGTTGTTCAAATTTATGTCCCATTTCCTCTGAATCATGGGAAATATGATCAATTAAATCCGATTGTGTTCGGATATGTGTCAGTGTCTGTTCAATGGATTGGTTGACCTTTTCATAGGACTCCGATATTTCCTCAAAGATAGCCGGTATCTTTTCAATGTCTTTCACTACACCATCCACATCTTTTAAACTTTGATCGGAATCGGTCAAAACCTCATCCACCAGTTTTGCAATATTGCCGATCTGAACCGATGCATCCTTTGCCGTTTGATTGGACTGGTCGGCCAATTTTCGAATTTCATCGGAGACAACGGCAAACCCTTTACCGGCTTCTCCTGCACGAGCTGCTTCTATGGCTGCATTTAAAGCCAACAGGTTGGTTTGTTCCGCAATTTGCTGGATTCTCTCAATAAACACATTGGTTTGATTGGTAACCTCTTTAAACTGATTAACCCGTTCAATATTTGAGTGAACCTGTTCGCCGATTTGTGTGATTTTCCTGGTGGTATCAGAGATACCTTTTTTCTGTGACGCCACGTTTTTCAGAACGATTTCCGAATCTTCAACCGTTGAATTCATCATGGTGGTGGTTTCACCATTTTGTTCGTTCAACTCCTGCATCATGGTGGTCATTTCCTTTAACTGATCCACCGAATTGATGAGTTCTTCGTTGATGGACTGAATTCTATTTTCAACTTCCTGTGTGCTTTTAGTGGTTTTGAATATGGAATCGGTAATTCCAACGGCTTCTTCACTCATGACCCCGGACGCTTCGTTGGCACTGATGAGTGTGGCCCGGATGCTTTCAAGGACTTGGTTCATAATCTTTTGCACTGCACCGATTTCATCTTTTGAGGGTTTGCCGGATTCAAAATCAACACTCAGATCCAGTTCTCCCAATCTGGAGGATTTGGCAATCAGATTTTTAATGGGTTTATGAATGGATAACCGAACAAACCACCAAATCGCCAAACTTCCCACAATCGTTATTAAAATCAGCAAGTTGATCGTCCATCTGGTATTATCAATTTGCTCTGTCACCTCTGAAGAGTTGGATAAAGACTCTTCAAAGACATTTTGAAACTTCATCTCTGAATTCTGAATCTTCTGAGTGAAAAATTCGTTGAGCTGATTAATATTCCCCTTAATCTTATCGTTAATGATGGCTAAAGATTGACTTCTGAGATCTTCAATCTGTTGCTGATAGTTTTCAATACTGTCATTGGTTGTTTCAAGCTCTTTTTCTTTACTGTCAATATCCATGTTCATGAGCAAGATACTGGAACTCTTGGACTTATACTCTCTAAGCAGGTCATCAAAAAATTCTCGTTCAATCAACGGAATCTCTTCGGATTCAACAATGGCATCGGATAGGCTTTTTTCCAATTTTCGGATATCCGTTTTATAGTCCGTTGCCTTGTCGGGTTCGGTCATCATTCCCCTAACGGCGAATTTTAGTTGTGTGAATTCCTCATAGTCGTTGATCCACTCAAATTCATCGCAATTCCACAAGACCTCACATTCGTACAGGGTAAGATCCCGAATGTCAATTTCCTTAAGAAAATCTTTTACTTCATCCTCGGTGGGATCCGGATTCGTTGCCATAAAATCCTTTAACTGCTTGAGTATGGCATCTGTTTTGGCAGGATTAATTGTCAACAATTGTTGATACTCATTTTTTGCCGCTTGAATCTCCTGGTTCTTCTCGGCTACCATATTTTGCTTATAGTCATCCACCATCTCGGAATAGTAAATTTCACTTTCCTTCAGGTCAAAAACTTCCAGCACGTTGTCATTCAGTGAATCCAGTACGCTGATGATCTGTTCACTATTTTCAAGTTCACTGACTTGTTGATAAAAGGCATCATAGTAATTATTAAAACTGTCAAGATAAGATGCCATATCTTCCTGATTATTCACATATCCCAATAACAGAACCTCTTGGAGCATCGTTGTTTCCTTTTCCTTTAACTGTGAGATAGAGGAAAAATCCTTATAACTCGTTTCAGAAATACTCAGGTTTTGTTTGATTCCCGCTCCAAAATCTGCCAGATTACCAAATGAATAATTGGTGAGTAGGAAAATAACGGATAACAGGAGAATGATGACAACAAAACCCAAAAAAACCTTTGTCGTTATCTTCATTGATACCATCCTTTTTTAACCTTTTACAGCGCCAACCGTTAATCCTTCTATAAAATACTTCTGGAATATCAGGAAAACAACCAGTGGAACCGCTGCTGTGATGAGTGATGCCGCTGCAATCAAATTCCAGGAAGCGTGATATTGTCCTTTGAGATTAACCAAACCCAAGGTAATGGTTTTGATCTCATCGGAACTCAACAGAATCAGCGACCACAAATAATCGTTCCATATCCAGGTAAATTCCAAAATACCCAATGCGGCGATTGCCGGAAGCGTTAATGGAAGCGCTATCTTGGCATAAATAACGATATCTTTTGCCCCGTCTATCTTTGCCGATTCATACAAACTCACGGGTATGGATTTCATAAAATTTCTCAAGAAAAATGTACAAAATCCCAGTTGAAAGGCGATATGAAATAGGATAACGCCTTGATAGGTATCATAGATGTTCAAGGTGTTGGATAATCTAAAGACAGGTATGAGCAGCATTTGGAACGGAATCAGCATACCGCTGACAAAGATCAGCAAAATGGTTTTGGAAAATTTGAATTCGTAAAATGCCAAGGCAAAGGCCGATAATGTAGACAGTAACAGTGCACCAAGCACCGAAGGAATGGTAACGATGAAAGTGTTTTTGAAATACGTTTTCATATTACCGGTTGTCCAGGCTTCTTTGAAATTCTCAAATTCTACTTTTTCAGGAGGTTTCCACCAATACTCACTGGACATGATTTCATCCATGGATTTAACGGAAGTAAACGCGGCAATCACGAATGGAATCAGCCAAATAATAACGATTAACGTAGAAATGATGTAAAAGGCGAAAACGACGGTCTTTTTCTTTTTATTCATACTATCATCCTTCCGTTTTGACGACGTTGTTGAGGTAGACGATGATAAATCCAAGTGTGATGATGAATTGGATAACCGCTATTGAAGAACCGTAACCCATTCTGTAATTGTTAAAGGACTCGATATACATGTAATTTGCCAAAACACTGGAAGAATTAAATGGTCCGCCTTGCGTCATGGCGTATACAATATCAAACGCCCTCAAAGAATCGATCACACTGATGGTTATCGCGACAATGGTTGCCGGTTTTAACATAGGCAAAATAACTGCAAAAAAACGTTGCCCCCAATTAGCACCATCGACGATGGAAGCCTCAACAAGTTCCGGAGGTACATTCTTCAACCCTGCCAGATACAACACCATAACGTATGGAATCTGTCTCCAAATGGCGGCAAAGATCAATGAAAAGGTTACAAAATCAGGGTCGCTTAACCAGGGGAAGCCTCTTTCTGCCATTCTTGATGTATCCACTTTAAAATCGGTTATTTTATACACAATAAACGAAATGATAAGCATCACTGCCAATGCGATTAATCGTACAACCCATCTCTTTTTTGTACTTCTGTATTCCAACTTTCGGTTGAACAACCATCCGATGAAAAATCCCAACGCCACCGGCAGGGCTATGAATAAAAGAAAAACAGCTAACCCGTTTTGAATCTGTGCCAGATTTTCAATCCCCAGACTTTGAAAAAAGGTACTTAAAGCACCTCGTCTGGGTTCGAATATCCAAGACCAAATTTGGGCAATAACAACAAATGAAAGGGTCATAGACAAATAGAACAACGTCTTGAATATCTTATTTCCCGGTAATTTCATATCAAACAACATGGCAATTAACAGGCCAAAGGGTACGGGAATTCCCACAAACAAAAGCAGCCAATACAGGTTGTTTCTTAAGGATGTCCAAAAGACCTTGTTCTGAAACAGCCGGGTAAAATTATCAAAGGCAACAAATTCACTTGTGGAAGACATCCCATCCCATTTGGTAAAACTCATCATCAGGGTTTGAACGATAGGAGCCAGAACCCATAAAATGTACATAAAAAGAGGTACTGCCAAAAAAGCCCATGGGACCCACCATCTTTTTTTTGTTACTCTCAATTCGGTCACCTCTTTGTGTTACGGATTGATTTATAAAGGACGCACACGAAGTGCGTCCTTTATAATATTTATTCGTTAAATGCTAACAAATAGAACTTGGAATTATTCAAAAATCCTCTGTCTTTCAGTTTCAAGTCTGTCCAGGATGTCATCCAAATTCTCAGGGAACATCATGAATTCAACAAAGCCGTTCATACCGACGTTGGCCATTTCAGGATTGGTATCTCTATCATAAAATCCCATAACGCCATCGGAAGCAAGGATCATGTCCAGACCTTTTTGTGCATGTGCATCCGGTGCAGGAACGTTTTTGTTGGCTGCCAATCTACCAAGTTCCTTGGAGATTTTTGTCTGTACTTCTTCACTGGCGATAAATTTCATCCATTTAACGGCTGCGTCTCTGTTCTTTCCGTTCTTTGGAATCATCCATCCATCGATTGGTGTTTCTTCATAAACTTTGAGATCCGGATTGATGATCGGGAATCTGAAGAAGTCCATATCTTCTCTCATATCCTCAGGCGTGGAGTCTTTCAGGAACTGACCCATCAAATACATGGCTGCATCATCTGTAATCAGTCTGTTCAAAGCTTCCTGCCAACTCAAGGAACTGTGTTCATAGAGGAAATACTCGTTGTCTACGAGAACCTGCCAATATTCCATGGCCTTTTTAACTTCATCGGAATTATAGGCTTTTGTACCATCCAATAATGGAATGTAATGATTTAGACCGTTCACTCTCATGTTGAAGTAGTCAAACCATGCTGCGGAAGTCCAAAGGTATTTTGTTCCGATGGTAATCGGTGTAATGCCTTCATCTTTGAAGAATTCACAAACTTCCAGGAATTCGTCCCATGTCTTGGGTGTTTCTACACCATAGTCTTCAAACATGGATTTCTTGTAGTAAACTGCCCACCAGTACCAGGATTCCGGTACCATGTAAACTTCATCGTTGTAGGAACAGGAGCTTTTAAAAGCATTGGGGAAATATTCATCAAATGCCTTGTCATCGAATACTTCGTTCAAAGGAACGATTAAGTCTTTTGCAGCAAAGTATCTCATTCTTTCTCCGGCAAACCAAGTCACTACATCCGGACCTTCCTTTGCACCAAGCCATGTTCTCAACAATGTTTTAAAGTCTTCGT
>CAYOFT010000050.1:0-10949 GCA_964403295.1 uncultured Thermotogaceae bacterium
CCATGGTTTGGATGTAGATATTTGAGAAGATTTGCAGTTTTTTCTCTTTGATTTCCATCTTTTTCCCTTTGGAGTAAGCCCGGGACCAGTTGTGAAAGATTCGGTCCTGGGCGGCCGAGAGTCGGATCTTTGTAATGGACAGCAACATCTCCAGCATGATCCCGGAGAGTTTGTCCGTTAGAACCAGTTTTTCATAACCGGTTTTGATTTGAAAATAGCCCACAATGACGGTAACCGTCAGGTTCAACAGGGAAATGCCCAATGCCATGAGTGCAAGAGCAGGACTGTAAAGGAACAAGACGATGATGTAAAAAACTGAAAACACTGCCGACAGGAGTGAATCCGAGATCACGTTGGCCAGAATCATTCGGATTTGATAAAAACTGAGCATCTTTTTGCCGATTTCCCCGGAGGGGTAACGCCTGAAAAATGAGGGTGGCAGGTCGATAAGTCGATTCCAAAGGGCGATTTGGGTTTGCATATCGGATTTGAATTCTATTTTGGTAGTCAATAAAGATTTACTCAAGTTAAAGATGACGGCTGCCACCACAACTGCTGACAAAGCCCCGATGATTTGATACAGTCCTTGGGGTTGTCTGGCAGGGATTTGGTTTTCCAGCAAATAACCGGTGATTACTGGAACAAGGGCGCTTAAAAAACCCGAAACGGAACCGATGATGAATATCATTAACAGGCTTGAGGGTTTCAATGATTTTGTGATAAAAGAGATCAGTTCTTTCATGCCGATGGGTTTGTTGGGAAAAGGTCTGTACAGGTAATAGCCATAGGCCTGATATCCTTGAGAGCCTTTTTCTCCTGCGGGAATTCGAATGGTTTGTTCCAGTGAGGGGATATAAGCCTGGTAATGGCTGTTTTTTCGGATCATTGTAACAGGCTCGCCTTCCGTGGTCATAGTGAGGAAATGCCCCAGGTCCTTGGCAGGCCAGTCTTTTTCCAGGTCAAATCGTCTGTATCTGAAACCGCTGTTTTTGGCGATAGTGGCAAGGGGATCATTGGACATGGCGATCTTTTTGTCGTCTAATTCGGGAATAGTAAATCCCATGACTTGTCCCATACGGATGCAGGCCTTTAAGAGGTTGTTGTCCGAAGGTAATTGCTGTTCCAGTCCTTTTTTCTCTTTATTGGCGTATAATGTTCGTAATGTGTTTTCTGAGAGTCGCTTCAGTCGCTGATCTCTATCTTGGGTCTTTTTGATGTTTCTGAGAACGTTGAGCTCCTGCTCGGAAATCTGCTCGAAGGTTAGGAGAACGGTGGTCTTTTGAAATCGTTTATAGGACTTGTAGGAAGGCTCCTCCGGAGGTGCAAGTTGATTATGGGGGGGATTCAGGTTTGCAATTAATCGGGTACAAAGTCTTTTTGCGGCGGCCAGGTAATCGGGTTGATGGTCGTCGGCGATTTCTTCATGGTTAATGAGGGCAATTTCTGAATGGTTAATACAACGAATGGTGAGGCCATATCCTTCCGGTATTTCCAGGAGAGCAAAAGCTTCCCCGGCTTGAAAACTGCCAATGTTGAATAGACGGTCTTTTAGGATGGGGTCGGCCATCTTTTCTGATAAGAAAAGATCCGCCCTGCCTTTGAGAACCATTACCATTTGTCCGTTTTTCAGTTCAAAGGGGGTGGAGGCATCTGCCGGTTTTGCTTTGGAATTTAAAAGTTGTTCTAATTTTTTATTCATGGTATCTCTCGTTTCATGGGAACTCCTTTTGTTTGTGATAACTCGCAAACTTCCGAGGGGACAGGGTCAGCGATACAGAAACACTGTCGTTTCTTTGAAACGCCAGAATCGCTGCACCAGTCCCCTCTTACAAAAATCGGTGCACCATGAAGTTTTGCATTTCAAAAACTTCGAGGTGTGTTCCACAACACCAGTCCCCTCTCCCTCTCTTACACTTTCATTTGGGAATGAGTGACCAAATTGGTGTAGGCGCTGTTGCCGGACATGAGCTCTTCGTGTTTACCTCGCTCTATCACTTTGCCGTTGTCCAAAACGATGATCTCGTCACAGTCTCTGATAGTACTTAAACGATGGGAGATCACGATGATTGAGCAGCCCCGTTTTCGGATGTTCAGATCGATTTCCAATTCTGTTTTTGAGTCTAAAGCGCTGGTGGCCTCGTCCATGATTAAAACACTTGGGTTTTTGGCCAGACATCTGGCGATTTCGATGCGTTGGCGCATCCCGCCACTGATGTTGTTTCCGAATTCCTGAAACCGATAGGCATATTCCGAGTTACCGGGTTCTTTCCCGGCAAAGGCCGTTATTTCGTCGTGTATACAGGCGTCTTTGGCTCCATTGATGATATCACTCTCACTGATATTGCTGTCCCACAGGGTGAGATTTTCTCTAACAGTTCCGGTGAACAAGGTCACATCCTGCTCTACATAACTGATGGATGCGGAAGTCATGGACAAGGGGATTTGCTTTAGGGGTAATCCGTCGTATAAAATTTCTCCGCTCCAGGGTTGAAACAACCCAACAATGAGTTTGCCAAGGGTGCTTTTTCCACTCCCTGAAAGACCAACAAGGGCAACTCGTTTTCCCGGTTGGATTGTGAGGTTGAAGTCCTCGATCAACGGCTTTTCCAGTCTGGAATAACCAAAGGTCAGGTTTTTGATTTCTATTTTTCCACTTAATTTTTTGATGATGGGTTCTTTTGTTGTTTGACGGTTCAAGTTGGGGTCTTGGGGATACTTCAGTACATCCTCCAAACGCTTTTTATCCGCATCACTTCGCTGAACAAAGAGCATGGTTTGAATAAACCCCCTGACTGGAATGTAAAGGGCGGCATTTAGCGTTTGAAAGGCCACAAACGAACCTATGGTCAAAGAATCATTCATGATCTTTAAGCCCCCGATCAGTAGCAACAACAGCATGGAAAAAAACTCGAACATTTGGGGGACTGAATTAAAAAACAAGGTCTTTTTTGAAATACCAAACAGCTTGTTTTGAAGTTGTGAATATTGATCGGCCAATCGGGTAAAGAAAATGGATTCCTGACCGGTGGCCTTAAGCGTTTCAATGGTTTGGATTCCGGAAACGGCAATCCCGGATAATTTCAATTCATCGGACAGAAGCAGATGGTATTCCTCTTTAAACTTCTTGGAGATGAAAAACACCGTTACAATATTCAGTATCGTAAACGCAATACTGATCAAGGTTAACAGGATATCATACTGGAACATCATGAGGATATAAAAAGAGGAAAAGACCAAATTGACAAAAGCCAGTAAAAATTGATTACCCAACAACGTGGCCATCTGTTCTCCGGATGTCATGGTTGCGTTTAGATTTCCCGCATATCGCTGCATAAAAAAGGACAAGGGCAGTTTCAGGAGATGATAGAAAAAATTTGATGATTGCTGAACGGCAATTTTGTTTTCAAGGTTTAACAGTGTTTTCTGTTGTAAATACGCCACAATGGCTGTGAAAAAAGCAACCAGAAGCATGGCACCCAATAAGGGCATCAGCCATTCATCCCGTTGAGGAATGAGTATCGCGTCAATGTAAATTCTGGAAAAGGTGGGGATCATGATGCCTGAGACGGCCAACAAAAAGCCGCAGATGAAGACAAACAACAGCGTCTTTTTATCGATTGAGAGACCGCTAAAAACGGAAAAGAAAGATCCGGGTTTTCTACCCGTTTTTTCAAACGCTACAGAAGGTTCAAAGGTCAAAACGATACCGGTGAAGTTTTTCTCAAATTCCTCCTTGCTGCATTTTCGATGCCCCGATGCCGGGTCATTCAGGTAATAAAACCCTTTTTTAATGCCCTCCAGCACTACAAAGTGATAAAAACTCCAAAAGATGATGACCGGTTTTTCGGTTTCTTCAAGTTTTTCAAGATTCATGCGAAGACCCTTGGCTGTTAAACCGTAATGCCTGGCAGCTTTGATGATATTGAGAGCATTACTCCCGTCCCGAGAGACGCCACATTCATAACGCAAGTCCTCCAGGGGAAGGTATTTGCCGTAATATCCCAGGATCATCCCCAGGGAGGCAGCCCCACATTCCACAGCTTCCATTTGTAAAAGGGTTGGTGTTTTTTTTATCTTTGAGCTAATAGCAATCACCTTTTCAGATTGGGAAAGATCAGTTCGATAGGTCTGATCTTGTTGGTTATGCAAAGGCCTTCGCAGATGGTTCCCGGTTCCAATTCAATGGAAGGGCCTTGTGAAGACGTCCATTGATATCCCGAAGGCGTATCCGGTGAAGGCAGTAAATCAACGATGATTTCCAATACCGCTTCTTTGGCAAAGATCTCTGCAAACTTTTGACTTCCGGTAAAATCCGCAATAGCCTTTTCAGTAATGGGGAATTCGGATACGCTGACCACCGTTCCCTTTAAAAAGCCATACATTTCCTTGTTTGTGGTGGAAGGAACAAGACGGCATTCCATTCCCGCTTCGATGGTTTTACCGGTTTCCAGGGGAAAATAGAGTATTCCGATTAAATCTTTTACAGTCTCCCCCGTTCTGGATATCTTAAAGACGGTATCTCCTTTTTGAACGTATTGACCTTTTTGAATGTATTGATCCACGATTTTACCGCTTTCGGCAGTGATGATTTGGCTTTCTTCTCTTAATTTTTCTTTCAGTAGAGAAAGCATTTTTTCATGTTCCTTCATCATTTCCGGATTTTGACTTTCATCCAAGGCATCCTGCATGGTGTTGATTTCACGAACCAAGTCGGGTTTGTCCACTCTGGCAACGATATTCCCTTCAGCAATAGGGTTTCCAATTTGATAAGAGATATCATAAACAGTTCCCTCTGTGGATGAATACACATAGGCAAAGCCCCCGCTGGAGACTAAAATCCCCTGTGTCCTGGCTGTGATGTCAATGGAGCCAAAGAATCCCCAATAAAGCAATCCGGCGATTAAGATCAGGACACCAATGATGATGAGCCAAGAGGTTTTGGTGGTAATATCCACCGGTTTATTGGCCAGTTCTCTTGTTTGGCGTTTTATTCTCTTTTCGGGTGTTTGTTTGTCAGTCATATTTACCCCGCTTTATGGCTCAATTGTCATCGGGAAAAATGAATTTTCCGTCTGCAACGATCTTCAGGAAGATATTATCCCCGTTGATTTCTCCGTTTTTGTTAAAATGGATTGTTCCGGTAACCCCTGAATATCTGCGAATGTCCAAAAGGGCTTCTGATAAGCTGATAACGGTCTTTTCGGTTGTATTTTGTCGAGTTGTCCGCTCTAAAGCCGTTTTCAGTATCATGAGTGTATCATAAGCGATGGCAGCGTACATATCCGGTTCTTTTCGGAATTGCTGTTTAAAGGTGTAGAGAAAGTCTTGATTGACTTGAGAAGTGGCCATGGATTTGTAATGAGTTGGGATAATGGAGCCTTCCGCACTTTTCCCAAGATAATTGATGTAATCGGGATAATCTAAAGAGGATGTGCCAAGAATTAAAATATCCGGAATGGCCTGCTTGATGGCTTTGATCTGGTCTTTTACGTTGTAGAACGTATCTCCGATCAGTACGGCTTCACAGTCGAAGGCTCGCCATCGGTCCATAACCAGCTCAAAATTGTTTTGATGCACGATGGAAGTTCTATCAACAAGTTCAATGCCATAGTCTTGGGCAACCGTCTGAGCTGAGTCTGCAACACCCCTTCCAAAATCATCTTCAGCATAGTAAACAGCCACTTTTTGTATCCCTTGTTCGCTGATGAAGTCAAACAGTTTTTGGATGACCTGTTTGTCATCGGGAATGGTTCGGAAGACTTCTGTATAGGAATCTTTCATTAAAAACGGTGTCGTGGCACAAGAGGCTATGTAAACGGTGTCATTATTATCATAAATCTGAGCGGTTATTAAAGCCACACTGGAATTAAAATGGCCAATGACTGCCGCCACCTCTTGTTGGATAAAATACTGTGCCGCTTTCATTCCATCGGCAACACTGCCTTTGTCATCCACTTTCAAAACTCTCAGTTCTCTTCCGTTAACCCCTCCTGAGGTGTTGATTTGATCAATGGCCAATTGAAAGCCCAAGTCGAACTCGATTTCATTGTCCATGTAAAAGGGGTAAGACAGACCGATGAAAATGGGATCATCGGTTTTTTCTGATGAGAATGTGAAAGCGGGAATGAGTACCAGGAATAAGATGATAAAAATTAATGAGAATTTATTTATATTTATCTGGTTATACTTTTTCATAGTTTTCATCCTTAGATTGATTTTGTCTCCAAGAGGTCAGTGTTTCCACTGACCACGTGTCGTTCCGCCCCTACTTATTGGCTTATTATACCATTGATTTATGCTTTCGAGGGGGCTTTCTGCTTTTCCTTCGGCTTGAAATATTGAACGACTCCGAAATCCAGCATCATGAAGTTGATGGTTTCCAATCTGACAGCGGTCAATGTCCAGGGCAAGAGGAAGAAGATGGCCTGGCTGACAGGGATGCCGAATGGTGAAACCACAATGGATATGGCGAACAGGTAGATGGGTGCAGGAACACCTGTAGTTGCCAGTGTGGCACCAACCGAGCCCAGGATGATGAAGATATATTGAACCAGGGCGATTTCCAAGCCGGTAAGTTGAATTAAAAAGACAGTGGTCAGGGCGAACATACTGGCGATGGAAGGAACGAGCATGACGAGGATTAACGGCAGGGTTCCCTTAATGGTCTCATCGTTAAATTGCGGGTATTTTTCACACGTTTCAAGTGCAGGCGGAATGGCAGCCAGTGTGGACAAAAGGGAGAACAGAATCAAAGTGGGTTTTTTGATCATCTGTAAATAGCGCCAGGGACTGACCTTCGTTTTGTAACTGCCAATTGAAACCGAAATAATAAACCAGATACCCACGATGACAAACTGGCAGAGAGTAAATTTTAAAAAGGCTGACAGGATGCCCGCATCTTCTATGAACAATCGACCCTGTGGTAACATCAGGCTGAAAAGTCCGAAAGGTAAAATATAATAGGAGAGTTTGAAGAGGAACATAAACAGGTCGTTGAGGGTCTCAACCACTCGGATGATCCGAGCTCTCTTTGAAGCCTCCTGGTATTTCAAAGCGAATGCACATAGGATTGAAAAGAATAGTATGGCCAATGTTTTATTTTCAGTAAACGATTTAACGATGCTGCTTGAGACCATGGTATTTGGTAACATCCAAAGCAATGCTCCGGGAGTGAGGTCGATGGATTGGGCGAGTTCATCTTCTGATGCTTCCTGCATGGCCTGAGCCAGCCGTTGACGGTTTTCTTTGGAAAGGTCCATTCCCGGTTGGCCCACTAACCCTACAAGAAGGCCGATTGTGGAGCCGATAAAAAACATGATGAGGACGATGCCCATGAATTTAAGAAAAAAGTGCATGCCCCCCATCTTCATCATCAGCTTGACAAAGTTGATCACGACCACAAAAAATAGGATGGGGATACCAAACAAAAGGAGATAGTTGAAGAAGATATCACCGAAAGGACTTAAGAAATCCACCATGGCTGGAAACGCTATTCCGCAGTATATCCCGGCTATCATGGAAAAGATGATGGTCCAAAAATTGAATAACCAGGGTTGTCGATGTTCTTTCGGCTGTTTTTTTTGAGAGGTATAGATTAAAATGAATCCCAGTCCGAGAATGACGACAAGAATGATATAACGCCAAGGATCTGCGATAATCTTTCCAGACTCTTGTGTTTCGGATAAATATTCAGAGAGATCTTTTGAATATTCCAAGTACATATTATCAATGATTTGATTCATGTTCAGATTGGTGGTAATGTAGTTTTCAAGCCAGAGATACAGAGACAGGTTGTCAGGTGCCACTCCCACCACGATTTGATCAGCTTTTGAGAGTTTGAAAAAGCTGTAGTTCAAATAAAACTCGGGATTTATCGTGAGAAAAAATCGGGTCCATATCTCATCAAAATAAAAGGCATCGACCTCTTTATTTGTTAACATTTGTTCGATTTGAGAAGGCTCATACAACTGAATTTCGGCTTTTTCAAACAGTTCCTGAGACCACAATTCATGTGAGGTTCCCTTGACACTTGCGATTGTAAAAGCTTCAGTATCCAAATACTGTGTAAGAATTTCGGGAGAGATTGCAGGGTTTTCCCGCTTGATTTTTTCCAATACACGGTTGTTAATCAACAAACTGTCTGTGCTAAGAATATACGGACTGGTCATGAACACGTCGGTATTTCTTTGGGGGGTGTAGGAGAAGTAAGAAATGATTACATCGCCCTCTCCCCTTTTTAAGGCTGGGGCCAGTTGGTTAAAGCTGTCTTTTCTGATAAAAACCGGTTCAACCCCTAAATTATCACAAATCTTTTGTGAGACGGTGATGTCGATTCCAGAGAGTGTATCCGATTCATCCACGTGAAAGAAAGGCCACCAATCATCTTTGGCCATGAGGATACGCAGCTGCCCGGATTCTTTTATTCTTTCGATTCCTTCAAAATCAGAGCCAATAATGAGCGCAGAAAACAATAAAAATGTAATAGTGATGAGGAATGTCAGTTTTTTTTTCTTCAAATTGCACCGCCTAAACCAGAAAAAATTGATGATGTTACTCTTTTTGGGAAAGTTTATGGTATCAGTATCTATGCATATCAGTCACGCGATTTTGGAAAGAAACGACCCCTTTAAGGGTGAGATCATCATCAAAATGATCGATAAAGGTTCCTTCAAAATGAAACAAATCGGATAAACCGCCCGTGGCAATAATTGGCAGTTTGGTATTCAGTTCTGCCCGAATTTTTCCCGTAATCCCTTCCAATGCGTGATAGGTACCGTTTACCAAACCGATGCGTATGTTATCTCCGGTGTTGGTTCCCTGATAATGGTCTTCAAAGAACAAATCTACAGGCGGGATCATTGCTGCCTTTGAAAAAAGAGCTTTCATGGCCGTGTTGATACCCAATAGGATAGCTCCGCCAACAAAGGCATCTTTATATAAGATGTCAACATTGATTGCAGAACCGAAATCCAGGATGATGGCGTTGGATCCGAAAAAATCCTTTGCCCCCAGCACGTTGGCAATACGGTCCGGACCTATTTCAGAGTTGTTGTCTGCCTTCCAGGAAACATCCAGGCCGTCTATTGGAGAGACAAAAATGGGTTTTGTCTGAAAATATTTTTGAGCAAAGGAAGTAAAAATCCCAACTGTTCCAGGAACCACAGAGGCAATCGCAACTGAATCAATATTATCGATCTCTATCTTTGATGCCAATAATAAAGGATAAATCGATGAAAAGAATTGGTCTTCCGTATCGATTGTATCAGTTGGCATGCGCCATTTCCCCTTGAAGGCCTTTCCATCCCAGATGCCAAGTGTGAGATTTGTGTTGCCTACGTCCATAATCAGTCTCATGCTATCATTCTTCAATCCATAAGTCTTTTAATGAGTCAACATAAACCGGGTAAATCGTCCAACCCATGACCTTATTTTTCAACGCCACAATTTCGTCGGGTTCCATCAACCAAACGGATGCCGCTTGATCTACCAGTTCGGTAAGTATATTTTTAACCAGTTCCTTTCTTTTTTCAATAGCGCTTTCAGTTGACAGACTATCTAGCCAATTGTCAATCTTTTCACTGGACACATTGGTGAAGTTTCTTGAGGCTTCGGAATAGAATCGGTCCAGGTAAATATAAGGATCTGGTTCTCCTTCGATGCCGATAATAGTCATGTCGTAATTTCTGCCGTTGTACACGTCTGAGATCCAGGTTCCCCATTCAACGATTTGGAGTTTGATCTTGATTCCAACAGCTTCCAACATCTGTGCGATGACCTCGCCGGTTCTCTGATGGAATTCATATGGCTGGGGTAATGCGATGGTCAGCTCGAGTTCCCCAAAGGAGTAGCCGGCTTGTTCAAGCAGCTCCATGGCTTTTTCAGGGTTATATGGATATTTGTTGTAATCCAATGCATATGGGCTCATCAAAGTCATATGTGTTGTCAAAGGTCTTGCCAGTCCTTCGGCAACAAATTCAATGAGTAGTTCCCTGTCAATAGCGTAATTGACGGCTTGTCTTATACGTAAATCATCTAAAGGTGCCCTTTTGTTGTTAATGGCCATAAACTGAACCAGGTTCATGGGAGCCCTTTCGTATTTAACGGATGGGTCTCGTTCGATGCGTGACATAAAGCTTTGGTCGATTCGGGGGATGGCATCCACCACACCTGTCTGGAGATTTATAAATCGACTGTTTTCATCGGGAATTACTCGGAAATACGGTTTGCAGGCGATGCGCGAAGTGATCCACCAGACGAGCCAGTTTGCTGACGCCGAGCACCTGCCCGGTCGGCATATAGGCCACATGCGCCTTGCCGATGAAGGGCAGAATGTGATGCTCGCAGATGGAATAGAAGGGAATGTCACGGAGTAGGACGATCTCGTCGTAGGCTTCGGTGAAGACGCTCTTGAGATGCTTCTCCGGGTCTTCGTACATGCCACCGCACAGTTCGCCGTACATCCGGGCGACCCGATCCGGCGTCTCGCGCAGCCCTTCACGCTCAACGTCTTCACCGATCGCCTGCAGGATTTCCGTCACCGCCTTGCGGATTCGTTCGCTATCGATTGTCTTGGCTTTCTTTGTCATGGCTCAACATCCATCCAAACCGGCCTTGCGCCCGGTCGGGCTATTTCGTCTCCGTAAGGTTCATCAAGTAGGTCGTCAACAACCGCACGCCAAACCCGGTCGAACCGGACGCGGCGTGATTCGTCTCATTCTGGAAAATATCCATGCCGGCAATATCCAGATGGGCCCAGGTTGTCTCGCCCACAAACTGCCGCAAGAAAGCGGCCGCGGTGCAGGCCCCGCCCCAGCGAGGGCCGGTATTCTTCAGATCGGCAATCTTGCTCTTCATCTCATCGGCATATTCGTCGCCACTGGGCAGGTGCCAGACCGGCTCGCCACTGGTCTCAGCAGCCGCCTGAATCTGCCCGAGAAGATCGTCGTCGT
>CAYOFT010000051.1:0-10704 GCA_964403295.1 uncultured Thermotogaceae bacterium
TTCTCACGATCATGAATGCAATTACAATTCCTACAATTACGCCAACAATGGATAATACAAGAACCAGCATAATCGTAGAGCTTTGTGTGGACTCCATTTCTCCCTTTTGCAGAGCTCTTAGTTCTTCGGTATCCGTTTGGAATTTTTCTCTTGCCGTGGTCAATTGTCCAGATATCTGTTGGCCTTTATTGTAAGCGTCTACATTTTCATCAAAAGCGGTTTGATAATCACGGGCTGCCTGCTCCAAAGTGGTATAGAGGTTTTTATCTTCCTGTGATTTTAAGATCAGTTTTGCTTCCTGTATCTTGCTGTATATGGTAGTCATGTGATTTTTCATCTCGGTTATATACTTTGTATCATGGTAAACCTGGAAATCCTTTTCGATGATTCGCGCCTGATAAGCCATTTCTTTTAAAGTGGTGGCATCATTGACCTGTTGTGTATTATTTTCAATAGTTTGAACATCAGCATTGCTTTCAACCGCTTGTTCAAGATCATCTGATTGTTTTTCATACATCTGTTCGCACAAATGGACAAATTGATCGGCATAATTTACCATTGCTGTCCTTGTATCGGCAATATCCTCTTCCTGAATCTGAACAAATTGATTGAACAATGTTTCATATTCCTGGGCATACTTTTTTATTTGATCCATTCTTGACTTGTCAGCGGCATCATTGAGTTTTGTCTTGGTTTCGTCGATCTGAGTGTAAATATCTTGTAATATGGAAGCGAGATTTATTTTTGCTTGTTGACTACCCGTTCCTTCATAAGTTTTTGAGTTAATTCCCACATTCAGTGAAAATTTGACCAAGCGGTTGGCATCGTCCGCTGTTTCAACTTTAGCTGCCGAATTGGTTATCCCGTTCCAGGACATGAATCCAACAATCGTAATGATAGCCAGCAACAATATAAAGCCCATCCATATCTTTGTGGAAAGTTTCATCTTGATTCCAAACATATCCCAATCACTCCTTTGCCTCTTCGGCTATAAATGCCATCTCTTTTTCGGTCAATACCTTTTCAATGTCCAGCAGCATGATGACTTTTTCGTTTTGCTTTCCCATCCCCACGATGAACTCGCTATCTGCATCAAACCCGTATCGTGGCGGCGGCTCGATCATGGCGTCCTCAAGTTTGATGACCTCCGATACCGAATCCACGACAATTCCCATCTGCCGCTTCTTATCTGCCAGATGAACCTCAAGGACAACGAATACCGTACGGTCTGTGTATTCCTTTTCCTCCAGGTTGAATTTCAACCGTAAATCCATCAACGGGATGATTTTCCCCCTGAGATTGATGACGCCTTTGATGTACTGGGGCATCCTGGGTATTTCTGTGATTTCCGTCTTGCCGATGATTTCCTGCACTTTTAGTACAGGAATGCCATACTGTTCTTTTCCAAGTCTTAATGTTAGATATATGCCTGCTTTGGCTTCCATGAACTCACCTCCGAAAATTACTGCTTATTCACCTAATGCTCATAGCTTCTGATGAGTGATTTTGCGTCCAGAATCAGGGCAACACTTCCATCTCCCAAGACCGTTGCACCTGCACAGTATTTGACTTTTTTGAAATTTTCTTCCAACGATTTAATCACAATTTGATATTTTCCGATCACTTCATCGATAATTAAAGCGATATTGCTTTTCCCGGATTGAACGATGATCAACATCTCTTTACAGCCATCACTAAATCCCAGTTGCCTGCTCAAATCAATGACTGGAATAAAGGAATTTTGGAATTCTATGGTCTGCTCATCGTTTACCCGGTGTATTTTTTCCGATTCAATAGGTAAGAATTTCACAACCGATTGAATGGGGATAATCATCTTGTTGTTTGCCACACTAATCAGGATTCCTTCGATAATGGCAAGGGTGAGTGGGATATGAATGGTGAACATACTTCCCTCTCCAGGGATACTTCGAATATCAATTTCTCCCTGTATGGAATTGAGGTTGTCTTTAACTACATCCATGCCAACACCTCTACCGGAGATATCCGTGACTTTTTCCGCTGTGGAAAAGCCCGGTCGGAAGATCATTTTGTTAGCTTCTTCCTGAGTTAAAACCTTTCCCTCTTCCAATAGGCCTCTTTCGATGGCCTTTTTTGAAACAGCTTCTTTATCGATGCCTTTCCCGTCATCGCTGATTTGAATCAACACTTCACCATTCTGATGACTGGCTTCAAGCACAATTTTCCCTCTAGGATCTTTGCCGGCACTTTTTCTTTCTTCTGGCGATTCGATACCATGGTCCACACTGTTTCTAAGCATATGCTTTAAGGGATCTTTTATCTTTTCCGTAATCGTTTTATCTAGCTCGGTACTTTCTCCCAAAATCTCCAGTTCAATTTCCTTTTCCTGCTTTTTGGCTATATCTCTGACCAGACGTCTGAAAGGCAGTAAAGTATCTTTGATGGGTACCATTCGCGTATCCATGACATCCTTTTGCAGGTTGTTGATGTACCGGTCCAATTCAGTGAGTGTCGCCTCTTCCTCAAGATCCATCCACCCCTTTCTTTCCATGATCTGACGAATTCTGGATTTGACAACCACCACTTCACCGATGGATTCGATGATACGATCCAATTTATCCGTGTCTATTCTTAGGGTATTGGTGCGTTGAATCTTGCGAATCTGTTCCTGCTTTTCAGCCATGGTATCCACTATTTTTTTGGTGACTTTACCTTCTTTTACCAATTCTTCGCCAATTTTCATGTGCCTGTCCATAACCTCTTCTATCTCGGCTTCATCCAGATATCCTTCACGAATCAACAATTCTCCTATTCTTGATTCCTCCACAACTTCCAGCTCATCTTCTTCAATTCTCTCGATGATAATGTCGTTGTCAATCGCCGCAAACATAAAAACATCATCAATGGGTTTTCTCCCATGTTGAGATTCAACAATGATTTTCCAGGAAAGTTGGTTTTCGAAGGGATTCAATTTTGGAAAGAGAGGGACGTTTTTGATTTTCATGGCTGTGCTGACAACCGTACATTGCCTGGAAAGGTCTTCTATGAGCAAGATAGGATCGGTTCCTGTTTCATAGACATCTGATCGAAATTTCAGCTCGATTCGATAATAGGATTTATTTGAAATACTTTCCTTCTGTTCATCTTCATTTTCCTCTTGATCACTCTCTGCAGAAACCGTTTTAGTGATATCACTGATCATTTTTTCCACTTCATTTATTTTTGCCTGATCCGGTGGCTCACCTTTAGAGGAAATCTCGTTAATCATTGCGTTGATAACATCTTTCGATTGAAACAATATTTCGATAATCTCAGGACTGTTTTTTATTTTTTTGTCCCTAAGGTCACTTAACAGATTCTCCAGTTTATGGGTAAAGGATTCGATTTCTGAAAGATTAACAAATCCGGCAGAGCCTTTTAAGGTATGCATACTCCTGAAGATCGTCTTGATGGTCTCTTCATCGTCGGGATTTGCTTCCATATTCAATAACTCGCCTTCAAGAATCGTTAATTGCTCTTCGGCATCTGTTAGAAAGACCTCTAGCATCTCAGAATCAAGATCTGACATTTTATCACCACCGTGTAATGTGCTATCGGATTACTTTTTTTGCAACTTCAAGCAATTGTTCAGGCTTAAAAGGCTTGACAAGCCATCCGGTTGCTCCAGCCTGTTTCCCTTCCATTTTCATATTCGTTTGTGACTCGGTTGTCAGGACAAGAATTGGCACAAATTTGGCATTCCTGTTCTTTTTAACCTCTTTGATAAATTCCATCCCGCCCATAATCGGCATATTGATATCTGTAATTATTAAGTTTAAACGGTTACCACCGGCATAAAACTGTTCTATTTTGTCCAGTGCGTCTTTCCCGTTTTTGGCATCAATCACTTCATATTCCTTTTTTAATGCCATTTTAACAGCCACTCTAACCGTGGCTGAGTCATCTACAATTAAAACATTTTTATTCATCTTCCACCTCTACAACTTCTAATTCCAAAACGTGTAGTGCACCGTATTTTGCAAATAACTCTCTCATATCTTTGGATATTCTGATCTTACAATCACAGTCCTTGGAATCTCCGTATTTTTGTAATGATACCAGTAATTGCAATCCGGCAGTATCAATATCTTCTATCTCACTTAAATCAAGGAGCAGTTCCTTTTTCCTGCCTTTGACAAACCCCTTCAATTGTTCAATTACATCTTCTACATTGTAAACGGTAAGTTCTCGCTCAACTTTTATTGTCATAATTTTTCCCTTAGAATAGGGTAAACTCACCACCTTCTGTTCCCACATCATCGATATCAAGATGCTCACTGGCTTTAACCCGTTCTCTGTAGGTTGTAAACTTCTCACTCAATTCTTTAAGGGCCGGGTCATTCAGAAAGTCTTCATGATAAGCGGGAACTTCTTTTTCTAATGCAACCATTTCCTGATAAATATCATCGTTATCCTGATTTAATTTATCCAAATCTTCATTAAACTGCTCATGAATCGAATGGATGAAGCTCATTGATCCTTCAAATTTCTTCATCATTTTTTTATACTCATTATGGGTTTCGGAAATCACATCTTCCATACTGACAAATAATGTCTTCAGTTCATCCCGTCTAATAAGTTCTGTACAGCAAGTTCTGAATTGATCAAAATGATCCGCATTTTCCTGATAAAGTTTAAAGATGTTTTTTGAGATTTGGTTGAGCTCAACTGTGGTATTGGTAACTTTTATGATTGCTTCGTCAAATTCCGCTCTAATATCCTGGGCCTTCTTACCCATTTTATCTTCCAGTCTTGCCAGTTCAGCTTTTATGAGGATATTCATTGTCCGAAATCTTTTTACCAATCGCATGGAATTGGTTACTTCTGCATCCAGTTCCATAACATTTTCCTTAAAATTGATAAAACTGCTTCGAATATGCACCAATCCCTCCAAAACTTCTTCCATGAAAACTGTATTTTTGACCGTAATAACCATCACTTCTTGAATGATACGATATAAAGATTCTCTGTCTTCCTCTGAGAAATAAATCGAGAATTTTTGGGCTGGCTTTGTAATTTCATCATTGAAGTTCTGTACAAAATCATTCAAATCATCTGAAACCTTGTCAAAAGAGTCGGAAAAGTCTTTGATGGACTCAGAAAGTATATCTTCTGATATTTCCAAAACAAATTTCAGAAAACTCAGTTCCTTGGCTGAATCTTTCTTTCCTTTGGCTCTCTTTTCAAAATCATCAAAAAACTCGATAATATGTTCCATCTGTTGCCTAAAGATATCCTGTCCAACCATATTGGCCAAAATATCCGGAAAAGAACCGGCTGCATTTTCAGTCCCTTCCTTCATGGATTCCTGCAATTCAATCAATGAATTTTCAACTGAACTAAAACGTTCAATCAGCTTATGGAAGTCGCGTTTCATGTTGGTAAATTCTCCAAAACTGTCCAAAGTCGTTTTAAAAGAGGCAATGTCCGGAAAACTTTTGTTGATAATTCTGGTAATGTTGTCAAAATGCCGGACGAGTTTTTCGGATTGTCTCTCAATTTCCCTGGATAATATGGAAAACGCACCGCCACGAACACCTAGTTGTGAAGAGGTGATCGAAGCATTAAGTGCGATAGAGTTGAGATCTTCCAAGGCATCTTCGACTGAATGGGCTTGATTGATAACTTTTTCAACAAATGAATTTTTACCGGTCCCCTGAAAAATATCGTTAAACACATAATCAACAGCATCCACCAAGGTAGCGATGTTTTGCAAAGAATTGGAAACACTGCTCCTCAAACTGGAAAGCTTGTTTAAAAAAGATTTATTGTCTCCATTCCCCTCATTTTTTAACTGGCTGAGAAAATCAGAAATAAAGGCAATAATTTTATCGGTTTCCGCTTCAAACTTGGGTAATGATTCATAAACAGAGCTACTTAACGCTTCGCTGTCTGCGATACTTTGATTGATTTTTCTCTTAATACTCTGAATCTTACTCAAATATTGATTTTCCAAAACAATCCCCATTTCCTTATTAATTTAGTTAAGATGCGATTATATCATATCCGATTAACTCTTACTATTGGGATTTTAAATTCCCTTAATTTAAACTATTTTACCATTATTTCCAAGATTCGAGGATGCCCCTTTAACCATCTTAGTTAATTCATCAATGATATTGTTTAAGGTTTCCGCCTGGGCATTCAGCTCTTCTGAAGAAGAAGCTGTTTCCTGAGCATTCGCAGCGTTCTGCTGGGTCACTTGCTCCATTTGATTCAAAGCCTGATTAATCTGTTCAATCCCCTGGCTTTGCTCTGTAGATGCCCCGTTGATCTGTTCAACCAGCCGGTTCAATTTTCCGGCTTGTGTATTGATCTCATTTAAGGCCTCTGAAACGCTTCGTGCTACTTCTACACCTTCTTTTGATAACGTTATGTTTTTCTCAATGATGTCTTTGGTGTCATTGGCGGCTTTGGCACTTTTTTGAGCAAGGCTTCTGACCTCTTCGGCAACTACCGCGAAACCGGCACCTGCTTCTCCTGCACGGGCTGCTTCTACAGCAGCATTTAAAGATAGAATGTTAGTTTGAAAAGCGATGGAATCAATAACGGAGATAATCTTTGAAATCTCTGCACTGGATTCACTCAATTTCTCCATGGAAGACATCATCCTCTCCATCTGCTCTTGGCCTTTTTCAGAGGATTTTGTTGCCGAATCAGATATTTTTGTTGCCTCACCTGTATTTTCGGATGTTCTTTGCAACATTGAACTGGATTCATTCAAGGTTGCAGAAGTTTCTTCCAATGAGGAGGCCTGTTCACTGCTTCCTTCTGCGAGCTGTTGACTGGCTGATGATAACTCCTGCGACGCTTGAGTCACTTGTGCAGAAGAATCAGAAAGGTTGTTGATGATATTTTCCAGGGATTTAGAAATCCCTCTGGCAATAACAATCGCTAAAAAGATCCCTATTCCAATTGCAATAAGAGAGAATACAATCAAAATGGTCTGAGATTGATTGGCTAAATTAAGCATGACTTCGTCGGTCATTACATTTTGCTTTGTTGTATCAACAATATCATCAAGGTATCCTTTAACCTTCTCAAGTGCTTCGCTTGTTCGGGTATTGTATATATTTACCGCTTCATTGTAGCTGGCGATCAATTCGTCAATTCTCGTGATGATTTTTCCAATGATGCCTTTTACAGCCACCATATTTGGCTGAGTATATTGTTGATAATAATCAAAAGCCTGATCGTATTTATCTTGAGCATCACCGGAGATAATGGTCTGTATTGATGCAGCTGAATCGTGAAGCAGCTTATGCGGTTCTTTTACCTCTTCAAAGTATTGAGCCAATAAATCATCTGTTTTGGCCAGTTCATTGGCTTCACTGGAATATAGAAACTTACCAAACTCACACTGTCTGTAATCCAGTTGTATACTCAAGGTATCCTGATGATTCATCAATTCTTCCAGGAGCGTACTCATCCATTCATAATGATCCCGTTCCTTTTGAGCAAAAAAACCGCTCCAGGCGGGATCGATATCTACATATTTTTCCTCTATTGCTACAGCACTTTCGTGTAATTCATTATGGGGTTGTTCGATGGCATTGAGAATGGAACTGATTTGAGGGACCAGTTTTTCAGCTTCTTCTCTTTCCTTACTGTAATACCATGTTCCAAAACCACATTTGTGGGGATCGGTATTAATGGTCAGCTCGGTAATCTCAGGATTGGTGATAAAAGAATTTAATTGAGCTGCCCATTCCATATGATCAACCTTTCTTTCAACCATGGAACCGGAAAGTTTATTCCCATCAATGACTTCTGATGCATTTTCAACTATTCCACCAATATTAAAAACCGTCATGAGGGATAACACACCCAAAATAATTAATATAACAGAAAATCCAAGTAGGATCTTAGTACCCAATTTCATCTTATAAAACACCGCCTTCCAAATTTAGTACTTTCAATTAAATAACTGACAAGCTAATTTGGTAAACTGAAGATTACTTTATCTACATATTTTCTCACGAAATATTATAACATCTCTTTAATGAAAATCTTAGTCCTTCTGATTTTCATTATGTAAAAATTTTTACGTCATTCCTATTAAAAAAAACGGGATTTCTCCCGTTTTTTGTACGCCAGTGTTTTTTTATTTTAAACTATAATTTACAATTATTTTTTTTAAAATGGTTTAAAAATAACACCTTTGTCCTGCAATCTTGATTTGATAATATTTGTCGCTTCATTAATATCATTGAATTCTGTAAGATGCAAATCTGGTTTCATATCTGTAGTGATGTCGGAGCCGACCCAAACTGTTTCAATAACTTCTTCATCAACAATCGCTTTGATTGTTTCCACATCCGACTGCTGAAGATCAACCGCCGTGATAATCAATATTGTTCCAGAATCCAACATGATGTGAGCAACTTCAGCCATTCTCCGTAGATGTTCTTTCCGATTGGTGTTTTTTCCCTCTTCCTTGATATCTGCATCGACACCATACAAGATATTACCAATTCCCAGATAATAAACGAATTTCCCGTCGTCAAACAACCTTTCCTCAAGATCTTTGGCGATTTCCTTTCTCTTTGCGCCTTTTTCTCCTGTGATGAGAATCAATGAGGATTTCTGGGAATATTTTTCCGCTCGTCGGTCTTTGGAAATAGCACTTTTGATCCATTTGTAGTTTCTAACCAATACCTTGTCTCTTACCCATGCCTGTTGATCCGCTTCTGAAGCGATAATGATTCCGCCACCGGTAATTTCATAATCGTCTATGATGACAAAACGACTGGTTTTGTTGATTTCTTCAGCCAAATCAAACGCAATGGCTTTTTCCGTTTTCAAAGTGATCTCAGCCACGTCATGCCGGTCGACCTGGTTCTTTTCACGCTTGTCAAGGGTGGAAGCATCCAAAACCATGTGAATGCGTTCCAGCCTGGTTCTCACCTTTTGAGTTCCCACTTTGATATAATATTCCTTCCCCTTAATCATAGGCTTTCTGCCCAGCCAAAAGATATTTGCCTTGATTCGTGTGGAAACTTCCGGTTTGGGTTGTCCATTGATCGTAGCAATTTCCCCACGCTTGACGTAGATTTGTTCATCCATTGTAAAACCAACATGCTCAGCCGCCTTTTTAACGCTTTGGGCTTGTTTGTTAAATTCCTCAATGGATCTGACTCGGCTTCTCTTACCAGAGGGGTAAAAAACCACTGTATCACCCGGTTGAATGACTCCAGTATCTATTGTTCCGGCAATGATCCGGCGATTGTCTCCATCTTTGGTGAATTTATAAACATCCTGTACCGGCATTCTAAAGGGCTTTTCTTCGGGGACTTTTTCAGTTTTGAACTGATCCAGTTCTTCCAGAACCGTTCTGCCTCCATACCATGGCATTTGATGGGAAAGAGATGCCACATTGTCTCCATTCATTCCTGAAACGGGTATGAAGGTTTCAGGATCAATATTGATCTTTTCAAGAAATTCCGTATATTCCTTAACAATCTCTTCAAACACTTCCCGATTGTAATCCACCAGATCCATCTTATTTACAAGAACCGCTACCTGTTTAATTCCCAGCATGGACAGCATATATCCGTGTCTTCTGGAGTTTTCTCGAACCCCTTCATTGGCATCAATGACTAATAAAGCAGCTTCAGCACGTGAAGCCCCTGTCACCATGTTTTTCAAAAACTCAATGTGTCCGGGTGCATCGATAATGATATAGTTTCTCTTGGATGTTTGAAAAAAACACCTGGCAGCATCAATGGTAATGCCCTGACTTTGTTCGTCTTTTAAGGCATCCAACAAAAAGGCATATTCAAAGGGCTTGGAATTGCGTTTACAGTTTTCTTTCACCTGTTCCAGTTTCCCATCGGGCAATGATCCGGTATCGGCCAGCATTCGTCCAATAATGGTGCTTTTCCCGTGATCCACATGCCCCACAAAGACCAGGTTCATATCCTCTTTTTCTCTTGTTATCTCCATCATCGTCAGTCCCCCCTATCACATATACCCGTTTTTTCTCAGTTCTTCCAGGCCACCACCGTCTTCCTTGTCCTGAGCCCTTCCAGATCTTTCGGCAATGTTTTTCAACAACCCGCTTTCAAGTTCTTCAATCACCTCATCAACCGTTTTAGCCGTTGAATCGATGGGGAATGTACAGGGATAACAGCCCAATGATCGATAACGTTTACCGTCACCTTGATCGTAATACAAAGATACCGTGGGGATGTTTTCCCGTTTGATATACTTCCAGATATCTACTTCCGTCCAATCCAAAAGCGGATGAATCCTCAGATGGGTCCCTGGAGCAAAATCCGTCTTGTACTGATTCCAAAACTCCGGTGGCTGATCCCCTATATCCCATAAGTTCTCCGTGTCTCTTGGAGAAAAATAACGCTCTTTTGAACGGCTTCCTTCCTCATCAGCACGTACTCCCACAATAACCCCGGTGTAAGGTTCACGGTTTCGGTCAATCTGATACTCACCTAAATCATGATTAAGACGATAACGTTTTCCCCTGCCGTTTAAAGTGTTTCGTAAAGCTGTAGTCTTCAGTAATCGACAGCACTCAATACGCGTGGCGTTGCCATCGGGAAAAGTTTGCTTGTTCTCCAACGCCTCTTCATTTTGCCCGTATATCATGTCCAATTTCCACTTCTTAGCCAGCTTATCCCTGTATTCAATCATCTCAGGAATCTTATAATTCGTGTCAATATGCACCAA
>CAYOFT010000052.1:0-10058 GCA_964403295.1 uncultured Thermotogaceae bacterium
TTACAAACCTCCAGATATATGTTTTTTAAATATATGGTATTATAACAAACTGAGGTATTTTTTCAAAACATAAAAAAATGTTAAAATATAAAGTTGAAAATTTATAATTGGAGGAATTGGCATTAAAAATATTGAGAGTGAAGAAACAAAAGATTGGTTGGAGAAAAAAACAGATCTTTTATACGATACCTTTAAAAAATTGCCTGTTTCTATTAAAGAGAAGGCTAACATTTATTATAATATTGGTAGAATACTCAACTATTCAGCATATGTTGAAACAGGAAAAATAAAGATACAGGCTCTCATTAGGGGGACTGAGGATTATTTCACTGAAATTGAAGTGAATCACACAAATATCGATTTTTATTGTACATGTCCTCATTTTCTGGGGGGGAATATTTGTAAACATATTGGTGCCCTTATAATTAAGGCATTGGAAAATAAAGAACAATTAATGGATGAGTATCGAGCAGCCAACAGGCTAAATCTGTTAAAAAGAAAACATAAAGAATACAAAACAAAAAGCAGTGTCAAAAATTTCATTCAAGAATTGGAATCCAAAAAATCAATAAATTTAATGGAAATGCTTAGTCAATATGAAACGAAAATTTTGGTTTTGGAAATTCATAAAACAGTCAATGATCTGAACATCATAGTATATGAGCAAAGACTGGGCGTCAAAGGAACGCCTGTAAAAACAGGCCGTAGAGAATTAACTCTAAATGAATTAACCACTTTTTACGACCCAAGATTCTCCGAATTTCTCACTTTTATCAAATACAACCATGAACAGTTTAATATTAAGAATATGCATAAATTTAAAAAGGTCTTTTCCGGTTATCCTTACATCTTCGTTGAGCATAAAAAAAGAAAAGTTGAGTTCGGACCTGACTTATCTCTGGTTTTAAGAAAAAAAACCGATCAAATTAAACTGGCGTTTATAAATGAAAAAGAAGAAATCTTTATTGATGCTGATACGATAACCGAATCATCTAATTATAGTTATGGGAAATACATACCTGTCTATGGTGATTCAAATCAAACGGGATTGCTTCTTAATGACATGATTTATCCCATTATTTCTCCCCTAAATTATACACAAATTCGCCACCTTTATAACGGTAAATCCAATCTGGAAACAGTACTATTCAACCCTGACGAAATGCAAAAAGAAATCATCAAAAAAGATGTCATTGCTCCCTTAATAACCATGGGTGTCAATTTTGACAGCGAACTGAATGTTCATATTCCCCTTACCGTGAAAGAAGCAGAAAAAAAGGCCGTTTGGATAATCGAACGTACGGGAGATATATTCTTTTTAAAACTCGAGTTTTCTTATTCAGGAATCAGGATTAAACCTGAAGAGAGAAAAAACGAAATAGTCGATGCAAATAGCGGTAATATGTATATTCGGGATTATGAATTTGAACAAACCCAGTTGGAAATCCTTAGGAATAACTTAAGCATGGTTAATGAAGAAAACTATGCATACTCTTGGGAATTAAGTCTAGAAGATGTTTTAAAGATCATCGATGAATTATTTGTTCAACACTCCGATACCGTTATCCTTGATTGTGACAAAAAACTCACCAGGATTCAACATCCCAAGACTGTGGTTAACGTTGATGTTAAATCAGGAATTGATTGGTTTGAAATGAATTTTAACGTTACAGCGGACGAAAAGGAGCTCCCATTTGACAAGGTTTTACAAACAGTAAAGGCAAACAATGAATTCATTGAGATTGACGGACAATTCTATAGATTAGACAAGCGTGAATTGAACAAGTTGAAAAAATTAAGCGGAAAGATTAAAAATCTAAAGAAAAATCTGAAAGAAGGCTGGCATCGATTCGATATTTTGCAGGAAGTCGATGATTACGATTCCACTGAATTGGATGAGAAAGTTACAAATATCCTAAGGATGACCCAAGATTTCTCAGGAATAAAGGAATATATGATCCCTAAAAGCTTCAATGGAAAATTAAGAGAGTACCAAATCAGTGGTTATAATTGGCTAAGGTTTCTTGAAGAATTCCATTTGAACGGTGTCCTGGCAGATGATATGGGATTGGGCAAAACAGTTCAGACGATTTGTCTGCTACTCTCTTATTTTGAGAGAAAATTTGAACTCAACGGAATCATCATTTGTCCAAAATCATTACTTAAAAACTGGAAAAAAGAAATTGAAAGATTTGCCCCACTTTTAAAGTGTGAAATCTATCACGGTACCAAAAACGAAAGAAAAGAAATAAGAGAAAAGAACTGCCATATCTGGATCACGACATATGGGACCTTTAGAAATGACTCTGTGTTTTTTAACAAAGAAGCATTTGACTATTGCATTGTAGATGAGGCACAAAATCTGAAAAATAATCAAACAAAGACATTTAAAGAGATGAAAAAACTTACAGCAAAACATAAAATTGCCTTAACCGGTACGCCTATTGAAAATTCGATCAGCGATCTGAAAAGTTTGTTTGATTTTTTAATTCCCGGCTTTTTTGGCACAAATAAAGAATATAAGCGAAATTATGAAAATCATTACAAAAACTTGCAGAAAAAAATCAAACCTTTGATGCTCAGGAGGAAAAAAGAAGAAGTTCTTAAAGATCTTCCACCGAAAACCATTAAAAATTTTTATGTGGACATGTCATTACGTCAAGAAGAACTATATATCAATTACTACATGCGCGTTAAGCATGAGGTCAAAGAAATGACCCAAACAAAAGAAGATTGGAATACCAATCGATTTCAAATCCTCAAACACATACTTCGATTAAGACAAATTGCAACTCATCCGGAAATGTTTATTAAAGATGAAAAAACGGGTTCCGGTAAATTGGATTCTCTGATTGAGCTCCTTGAAGAGATTACATCCGAAGGTCATAAGACTATTGTTTTCTCTCAGTTTTCAACTATGCTGGAAATTGTGAGAAAGGAACTGAACATACGCGAGATGAATGGCCTCATCATCGATGGTTCAACGAGAAACAGAGAACAAATCTTAAATAAGTTCAAGGAAGAAGAAGAACAAAAAATCCTTTTAATGACCTTAAAAGTAGGTGGAGTAGGTTTAAACCTCACAGAAGCTGACTATGTTATCATATTGGACCCCTGGTGGAACCCGGCTGTTGAGTTGCAGGCTATCGATCGCACTCATAGAATAGGGCAAACCAAGCCCGTTATGGTCTATCGTATGATTAGTTCCTCCACCATTGAGGAAAAAGTATTAGAACTTCAGCAAAAAAAGATGGAAATTGTAAATAATGTCGTTGAGGATACCACTGATAATGAAAAACAGATCTCTGCAGAAGACATACGGGAAATGTTCGATTAACTGTATGGTATAATTTCTTCGAATACGTTTCAAACTTCAAATTTTATCCGTTTTTTATCAGATAATAAATAAATGATGTATAATTGACTGGAAAAAATCAGGATTTAGAGGTGTTATGATTTGATCTATGCACTTGATATAGGAACTCGAACGGTAATAGGAGTTTTAGCTGAAAAGTTTGAATCAACCATAACCATATACGATACAATGGTTAAAGAACACGAAGAAAGAGCCATGTTGGATGGTGCCATACATGATGTAAACAAAGTAACAAAAATTGTTCAACAGATCACTAAAACGCTTAAGGAAAAGAACGACATAACCATCGATAAAGCATCTGTAGCCCTTGCTGGAAGGTTTTTGAAAACATCAATCGGAGAATCATGGATGGATGTTTCCAATGAACATTCCATTTCAAAAGATACTGTTAGAATCCTGGAAATGGAAGCGATCAACAAATCAATTGAATCACTTGAAACCGATGGAAAAGAGATGTATTGCGTAGGCTATTCAGTTCTTTATTACTCATTGGATGATGAATGGATTAAGAACCTTGAAGGTCAAAGGGGAAGAAAAATATCCGTAAAGGTTATTTCTGCTTTTTTACCGGCATATATTGTCAATGCCATGATGAATGTTTTAGAGTTGTCTGAATTAACACCTGAGCATATCACATTGGAACCAATTGCAGCAATGAATCTTGTCGTTCCACCCGATTTGAGAAAACTGAACATTGTTTTAGTCGATGTCGGTGCAGGAACAAGCGATATTGCCGTTTCAAGAGATGGAACGGTTATTGCCTATGGTATGGTTCCCATGGCGGGAGATGAAATAACCGAACGTCTTTGCGAGGAATTCCTGATTGACTTTAATACAGGAGAAAAGGTTAAACGGATATTAAGTGATGGCGAGAAAGAAGAAATCGAAGTAAAAGACATCCTTGATACACCTATTAACATCACAAAAGAGAAGTTTTATGAAGTGATCAAACCCACTATTGAAGATATTACTTCCAAAATTACTGAGGAGGTTATCAATTTAAACGGAAAACCTCCCGTTGCAGTGATGGTTGTTGGTGGTGGAGCAAGAGCACCATTTTTTACTGAATTACTGGCAGAAAAATTGGATTTACCCAAGAGCCGTGTAGCCTTGAAAAGCATTGAAAATCTACAAAATGTTCAAGATCGAACAAAATCCCTTGTGGGCAGTGAATTTATAACCCCGGTCAGTATTGCCAACAGTGTGAACACCAACACCGGCAGCGTTTTCGTAAGGGTAATGGTTAATGAAAAACCGGTTGATCTCATGGGAATGGATTCAAAAAACACTGTCATGCAAGCCTTGTTACAACTTGGATACAAAGTGGATGAGATCATTGGAAAACCCGGCCCTGCAATAACCTTTGATTTCAACGGAGAAATGAAAATCATCAAAGGCTTACCTGGAAAAAGTGCAGATATTATCATCAATAACGAAAAAAGCGGTATCCATTCCAGGTTGCAGCATGGAGATATAGTAGAATTTCAAACCGGAAAAGTAGGGACAAGTCCAGAAACCTTTTTGTCAGAGATTCTCAATCCTATTTCTATCTCTGTAAATGGAGAACTTTATGATCTTTTACCACAGGCTACCGTGAATGGGGAAATATGCGCCTCGGATATCCAGATAAAAGATGGCGACAAAATCAGCACCTTGAATTATTCTACAGTGGCAGATATGCTTGAAAAATTATCCAAGAAAAAAGAGGAATTTATTAATATCGTTTTAAATGGAAAAGCTTATTCCCTCAAGGTCAAAGAATTGGAAATATATCGTGGAAGTAGAAAATTGGAGATAATGGATAAAATCATATCTGGTGATACCATAAGAATTAAAGAGAAGTCACTAACACCGACAATTGATAGATTAACTGAATCATTCGAAATGAAGCACTGTAAAATATTGGTCAATACTAAGGAAATGAAGATACCGGTTACATCATATAAAATTTCTGTAGATGGTGTAAAGGCTGAACCTGATAGCGTCCTTTATAACGGTGCTATTGTGAATATTGAATTTGTACAGGAAATCCCCAAAGTAATTGATTTATTAGGTTTGATGGATATCGACTCCAATAGCTTAAAAAGCTTCAATATCACAGTCAATCAAAAAAAAGCTGCTTTCATGGATATTTTAAACGAAGGCGATCATGTGGAAATTACACTTGAAAAATAAACCTTCGTGCTTTATTGTAGAGAGGAGAGGGGAAGATGGATGTTTTAACAATCACAATGAATCCTGCCTTGGATAGAGAGGTTATCATACCTCATTTCGAACTCAACACACTTCATCGTGTTTTTGAAAGAGAGAAGCTGATCAGTGACCCTGGTGGAAAGGGAATAAATGTTTCAATGATGCTTTCAGAGTTAAACGGAACGCCAAGTATTGCCATGGGTTTTCTCGGTGGATATACCGGACGAATTATCTCAGAGGAATTGAGAAGACGATATCCCAATGTTACTCTGAACTTTATCCATATTGATGGGGAAAGCAGGGAAAACCTCTCAATTCTGGATGAGGTTAATCATTATATTACAGAAATAAATGCCCCAGGCCCAGTCGTCCAAGAACCTGATTTATTACATTTTATGAAATTATTCAACACCGTCGTTTCCAGAACTAAAATAACGGTTATCTCAGGATCTGTTCCCGTTGGTGTACCCCTTGATACTTATTCCATTTTATCAGAGAAAGCAAAAGAAAACGGCAATAAAGTTTATTTGGAAGCGCGCGGCCAGTTACTGACAAACACCGTAAAAAAATGCTGCCCAGATGTTGTCAGACCGGATATGAGAAGCACGAATAAAATCATGGGCAAAGAAGTAGAGACCCTTAATGAATACATGGAAGCAGGAAAAGAGATCGTCAGCTATGGAGCTGAACTCGTTGTTATATCTTATAAATTCAAACATGATTTGATTTTTACACCCGAAGGCTCGTGGATTTTGACTGTGAAAGAAGGAGAATTGGATGAATCACATTTACTGGGAACCGGAGATGCTTATGTTGCTGCCATGGTTCATGATTATTTGACCACAACCCATTCATTGTTGGAACGCGCAAAATATGGTATGGCGGCTGCTTTGGCCAAAACATCTTATATAAAGAAAGAAATGCCTTCACTTGAAGATATCGAAAAAAATTTGGAAAATATCAAAATAGAAAAACTGGATTGAGGTGATGCTATGAAAGTCGGAGATATAATGATCAGAGATATATCGGCTATTTTCGAAGACGAAACGGTGGAACGGTTTATCAGGTTATGTGCCAATCACCTCAGAACTGGTATGCCAGTAGTTGATGATGAAATGCGCATTTTGGGATATATCAGCGAGAATGACGTTGTAAATGCAGTTATTCCCTCCTATTTTGGTATGTTGCAATCCGCATCATTCATACCGGATACCAATCAGCTGAAAAAAAAGCTGTTTTTGATCAAAGATGAACCCATCAGTAAATACATGGCCAACTCGGTTATTTCTGTCAAAGAAAGCGATACACTACTCCACGCCTCGGATTTGTTAATCAGGCATAAGTTCTTTTCCTTATGTGTTGTAGATGAAGAGGAAAGACTTACGGGTCTTGTAAACCGATCCAGAATACTCTTGGGGGTTTTAAAAGAACTAGAGGAAGAAAACAATGAAAAAGGGGAGAATTGACAAATAAATTGAATAAAAAAAAGACATGCAGTTTTATCACTCTGGGTTGTAAAGTCAATCAATACGAAACTGACTTTATGACCCAGACACTTTTAAATGAAGGCTACCGTATTCAACCTCTCTCAACCGATACCGATTTTGTGATTATCAACACCTGCACGGTTACCAATGAAGCAGATCGAAAATCAAGACAACAGATCAGAAGGGCAAAGAAAATCGCACCGAATTCTATAACCATTGCCATGGGGTGCAGTGTACAGGTCATGAATCCAGACACAAAAAAAATAGCGGACTACCACTTCGGTAACGGTGAAAAAAGTGATATTGCGAAAATAATCAGTAAGATCGAGTTAGGAAAAACTTCCTCAACTTTTGATAAAGCCTACTGGCTGCGACACGATCAGCTCAGATTTAGTTTAATGAACTCAGGTTCAAAAACCAGACAAAACATCATGATCCAGGAAGGATGTACCAATACGTGCACTTACTGCAAAATCTATCATGCAAGAGGCACCGTTTCCATCTCCAAACCACCGGAACTGGTCATTTCAGAAATCAACGAGATCGGTCAAAAAAATTGTAAAGAATTTATTCTTACCGGAATCAACCTGGGAGATTATGCCTGGGAAGGACTAAACTTAACCGACTTGCTGAAAAAGATTGACAAAGACGTGCATCCAGATTACAGGATTAGACTCAGTTCTTTAAATCCGGAAGATGTAACGGATGAATTGTGTGAAGAGTTGAAAGCCAAGCGATTTTGTCCTCATCTTCATTTGTCTGTTCAAAGCGGTTCAAATCAAGTTTTGAAAAGAATGAACAGGAAATATCAAGCGGATACGGTCATCCATGCGGTTGAGAAACTCAGAGCAATCGATCCTCTGTATTCCATTTCATGCGATATTATTGTGGGGTTTCCCGGAGAAACAGAACAAGATTTTCAAGAAACGGTTCAACTTTTGGAGCAAATCCGCCCCTTGAAGACTCATGTTTTTCGCTATTCCATGAAAAAAGGTACGCCTGCAGCCGGTTTTAAGCAACAAGTGAATGGTAAAACAAAAAAAGAACGCGCTTTTCAATTGGATCAGTTTTCAAAGCGCTTATCCTATCAAGTGAGAAAGGATCATCTGGGAAAAGATCGTGAGATCATCGTGGAACAAGTGAGAAATAATAATATTACAGGACATGATGAGTATTATCTAAAACACAATTTCAAGTCATCCTACGCTAATTATACAGAAGGGGATAAGATCAAAACAAAGATCATTCAAATCCCTGAAAATTCAGAACCAGATGAGGTGAATTCAACAATTGTTTGTCTATATGAATGAAAAATGGATAGAAGAAGAGGAAGCAACCGTCTCAATCAACAATCCGGGTTTTACCAGTGCCCGCGTGGTCTATGAAACAATCCGAACCTATGAAGGAGAACTCTTTCGTTTTAAAAAACACTATGACAGGCTGGCCAATTCAGCTGATGCCATGAAAATGACTATGAACAAAACCTGGGAGGAAATGGAGCAAATCATCATAACCGGAATTTCCAAAAACCGGTTAAATGAAGCCTATATTCGCATTTATCTGACTTCAAATCCAGATTTAATTATCCAAATAAAAGATTTTCCCAAGATTGACCCTAATATTTACCAAGCTGGCGTTTTGACAGATATTTCTGAAATCAGAAGACAGGCTTTTATGCACAACAAAACCGCTATCAAAACAACAGGTGCTTTAGATGTCTTTTTATCCAGAATCAAGAAGCCTAATCATTTATACGACTTCATCATGCTCAACAGAGAAGGCTATGTAGCGGAAGGAACCTTCTCGAATGTGTTTTTAGTCAATGACGGTGTTCTCATTACACCAAGCATGGAAACCGGTATCCTCTCGGGAATCACTCGAGAAGTTGTAATCGAGTTATCTCAAAAATGCAAAATCACCTGTGAACAAAGGCTGGTGGAAGAAAAGGAATTATTTGAAGCGGATGAACTTTTTCTGACCCATACCAGCGGAGGTATCGTCCCAATAAAGGCTTTGGGGCATAGGGAATACCAAATTGGCAAAATAACTTCACACTTAATGACCGCATTAGAAGAATTTACGGGAGAATAACAATTGATTGTTCTTGCTTATTCTAAAATCTTGACATTGATTATACCGTATGGTATACTCTCTCCGGTGATGAAATGAGTACAGACGAAAAGATAATGGAAAAGGCATTGGAAGCTTTTGCCCTTAACGGTTATGAAAATATTGGAGTTCAAGAAATTTGTAGTGCTTCGGGAATAACAAAACCCACCCTTTATCATTATTATGGCAGTAAAACAGGGTTGTTAACCCAAATCATGACAGAGTATTCCAAGCGCTTGATTAAAGATATAACAGAAGCCAGTGAGTACCACGGCGATTTGCCTTTAACCATCAACAAAACTGTCAAAGCCTATTTTACATTTGCCCGAAACAACAAATCATTCTACAGGCTTTTGTTGAATCTATTTTTTGCCCCACCCCAAAGTCAGTTTTCTAAGATCTCACAACAGTATATGAAAAGGCAATATTTGATCCTTGAAACCCTTTTTAAGCTCGCTTCGGAAGATCACGGTAATATGAAACGCAAAGAAAAAAGAAACGCCATCACGCTATTAGGCTTTATCAACAGTTACATTGGTATGTGGATGAACGGTGAAGCAGAACTAAATGACGACCAGGTCTTTTCAGCTTCTCATCAATTCATGCATGGAATTTACTCTTAATTTTTTTTAGGCAAAGTATACCTATCGGTATACTTATCAAAAAGGAGGCAACATGTCACAACAAAAATGGTACGAGAAAACAACTTTTTATCACATATATCCTTTGGGTTTCTGCGGTGACTTAATCGGAAAACATGAAAGTCCATTAAAAAAGATTACAGATCATTTAGATTATATTCATAGCATTGGTTTTACGGGGTTATACCTGGGACCAATTTTTGAATCATCCAGTCACGGATATGACACTACGGATTACTTTACTGTAGACAA
>CAYOFT010000053.1:0-9780 GCA_964403295.1 uncultured Thermotogaceae bacterium
AACAAACGATAAACACCACCTCTTAAGATCCATATAGCGGCTGCATGGCCCAGTGGAATATTGCCAACGAGAGATTGTAGCTGCGGGGTGTTTTGAATTTGGGTGCCTTGTGGGAAATTGACATTGATGGTATTCATGCCAATACGGACCATTCCACCTCCAAGAGAAGTAACGGCACCATGGCTGAAGAAACCAATGTGAGTCAGAATATCGCCGTTCTGTATTCTTCCGGCTGCAGGATACCCGCTCATGATATTCGTTACAATAACTCCCAGAGGATGATCTTCAACATAAACCCCTAAACTCGGTTGTCCAGGTATTGCCTGCTGCTCAAAATTTGCCACTAATGTCAAATTTTGGGCCGGCATATTAAATCCGAAATTAGATTGATTGGAATAAGGAACGCCGGGCCATCCGGTAGAAGAGTCTGTTCGGGTCCAGCCTGTGAATTGATACCCGGGATTTGCTGTGGCCTGAATATTGACCCAAGCTCCCGGAGAATATGATCCGCTCCCTGATACCGTACCTCCCGAAGGCGGGTTTAACTGCAGATCAAGCAGGAAGCCCAAAGGCTGTATGGCTAAGGAGAAGTGAGCCGTCAAACTGACATTTTCTGCCGGCATCTGATAGGTATAATTAGCCTGATTACTGATGATCAATGCGCCACGCGTCCAATGTTCAAACTGATAGCCTGCATTGGGAATGGCTTGAATGTTGACCATTGTTCCTGATGAATACTGGCCGCTCCCCGATACTGAGCCGCCACCTGTGGAGGATAAATTAAGACTATAGTTCTGTGTCAATTGCTGGCCGTAAACGGTTACCGGGACGTTTAAAAGCGTTTCGCTTCCGGGGGATACCACTCCAAAAGTTCCCCCCTGATGATTGTACAGTTTTTTGGTGGACGTGTTGACTTTCCAGTAAAAGCCTGACCAGTTATTTTGCTTGATGTGTATCAGATAGGGGTGTACTTCTGCTTTTTGCCAGTCTTGGCCATATGACAACACTGAACTTGCCGCTGCTATTTGAATGCCTCTGGTTGCTTGTGTATAAATCAGATAAGCATCTGTAAATCGAAGGGCAAATCGTGTAGGTGAATTGCCTGAACCCGTTACATCTACATTGATGTTCAATTTGGTCTGATTTCCCCCGACTGATCCGAAGGTGCCGCCTGTTACCCGATATACCTCCCGACGGGAAGTATTCACCATCCAATAAAAACCCGACCATGTATTTACTTTAAAATGATACAAATAGGGTTTAACCTGTTGCACTGTCCATCCTTGTCCGTAAGAAAGAACCTTTCCAATGGTGGAAATTTGAAGAGTCTGACTGGAAGGCACATAAACCAAGCTGCAATCCGAAAAATCAAGACGAAATCGGTCGAAGGATGCAAAAGTCAATGACACCAGTATGACGAACATAAGCACAAATACGATTGTTTTCTTCTTCATTTTACCCAACTGTTGCTAAAAACGGATCCACACGAATGTATTCTAATCGTTTGCTTTAATTCGTCCGTATCAGTCCGCTTTAACAGCAGTCTCACCTCACTTTCTGTTGAGTTTTTTGTTACAAACCTCATAAAACCAAATCAAAAACCTATTCTTCCTGAAGCTTTAGGTTGAAAAATTTGCATAAAGGATAACTGCTTATAATAGTTTTTATAAATGTTTTTGGATTACATCCCAATTATACACCTTAAATGTGCCTTTTGTGAAGCGGTTTTTTTAACGCTCCGTTGGTGTAAAACTGTGACAATCTTTTTTTATTTTCTTCAAAAAGAATGAAATGATACAAAAATCGACCGTTTTTATCGCTAATCAGATTTAAAAGCGAATGAATCAAGATAAATGCCCCTGGTGAGCATTTGATTTATGGTGAAAAAAAAGTATAATGAAAATACTTTCAGAAAGAATTTTCAGGAGGTTGAGATGTATTCCAATTCTTTAATTATAAAAGTAGCTGAGTTGTACTACATAAAAAAAAGTTCCCAAAAGGAAATTGCCAAAGAATTGGAGATATCAGTTCCAACTGTTTCGAGAATTCTTCAGGAAGCATTGAATCAAGGCTTTGTAAAGGTTCAAATTGTCAACGTTCAAAATCGTGTTCTGCAGATAGAAGAGTTAATGAAGGAAAAGTTCAATTTAATTGATGCGGTTGTTGTAGAAACACCTTCAGATAAAGATGATTGGCATATCAAGAAGTTGCTGGGCAGAAAGGCAAGTGAATTGTTTTTTGATATCGTAAAACCGGGAGATAAGGTCGGAATTGGTGCGGGGATGGGCATTTATGAAATGATCGAGTCCTTTGATGGTGTTAACCATATCCCGGGGTTGCAAATTATCCCTTTAATGGGAGGTTGGGGGTTGAAAAACCTTCAAAATGAGACCAATAAATTGGTGAGCTCAATGGCGAATGTTTTAAATTGCAGTTTTCAATTATTGTTATCTCCTGCCATTTTGAGTTCGCAGGAGACGAAAAAGGTCTTTCTGAGTGAGCCACAGATATCAGCCGTGGTTAATATGTGGCGGGAAATCAATACGGCGATTTTTTCAATTGGACCGGAGATTGAGTATAGTATTTTCCCATCTTTGACAGATAGTGATAAAACCGTTGAGTCGGTTAAAGAAAAAGGGGCTGTAGGAGATATTTTAGGCCGAATTATCGATGCCAATGGCTGTGAAATGAATATTGATTACAATAAACGTATGGTTTCAATTCCATATGAACAGTTGAAAAATGTAAAAAGGCGAGTAGGAATTGGTGGCGGTCCAAAAAAAATCAGAAGTGTCAAAGCAGCTTTGAAAAGTGGCATTTTGAATTATCTAATAACAGATTCAGAAACATGTTTATATATTCTTGAAAACGGAGGTTAGTACAGTATGGATGGATTAAAGGAGATGTTTGGTGTAGAAAAACCAATTTTAGGGATGGTTCATTTTCAGCCGCTTCCAGGCTCACCGCTTTATGATCGAAATGGTGGTATGAAAAAGATTCTGGAAACGGCAAAAAGAGATTGTGAAGCGTTAATAAATGCCGGGTTCGACGGAGTCAGTTTCAGTAACGAAGGTGACAGGCCGTATTTGTCCGATGTTTCAAAAACAACCGTTGCAGCCATGAGTTATCTGATTGGTGAAGTAACCAGAGATATAAAAACACCTTTTGGCTTGTCTGTTTTGGCGGATCCTGAAGCGGCCATCGCCATTGGAAAATCAGTTAATGCCGATTTTGTCAGAATCTTTTTATCATGGGTTTTTGTAGGAGATTGGGGGATTGTTGACCCGGATGCCGGAAAATTGCAGAGAATCAAGTCATCAATTGATGCTAATTTTAAGGTTTTCGCTAATATCAGCGGTCACACTGAACCACTGGGTGGAAGAAGTATCGAAGATATTGCAAGAGGTGCCGTTAAATTTGGGTTGGCAGATGCAGTATGTCTTGCCGGAACAACAGCAGGCAGTGAAATAGCTGAGGAAGATTTAAAGAACGCCAGAAAAGGGTCCGTTGGAAAACCGGTTATTGTAGGTACTGGTACAACCATGGATAACCTTGAAAAAATGCTGGAACTTGGTGACGGTGTCATTATGGGTACAAGCATCAAAATAGATAAAGACACTTTTAATCCTGTAGATCCTGAGAAAGCAAAAGAATTTATGCAAAAGGCAAAGAAAGTGAGAGAGAAAATCCTATGAAAATACTTGAAACTCAGGAGTTGACAAAGGAATTTCCTGGAGTAGTCGCTCTTGATTCCGTGGACTTCAACCTTGAACAAGGAGAAATTCATTCTCTTGTTGGAGAAAACGGTGCCGGTAAATCCACGCTTGTTAAGATCCTTGCCGGAGTTTATAAACCTACTGGAGGGAGTTTCACCTTAGAAGGTCAAACGATGCATTTTCATTCTCCAAAGGATTCTGCAGAATATATTGGTGTTGTACATCAGGAAAGGGAATTAGTGCCTCATTTTTCAGGTTATCAGAACCTTTTTTTGGGGTTGGAAGAAACAAAAGCGGGTTTTTTACAGAAAAAAAGCATGGTGGAAAAATCAAAAGAATTTATGAAGAAATATAACCTGGAAGTTGATTTTTCCCAGCCCGCGAACAAAATGGGAAGTGCTCAACAGGAGATGCTTACAATTCTTAAAGTACTCTTTAGAGATCCAAAAATAGTAATCTTCGATGAGCCCACAGCCCCATTGAGTATTGAAGAGGCAGAGATTTTGTTCAAGCTCATTCGAGATTTAAAAAATCGGGGACTCACGATATTGTACATCACCCATCACCTTTCAGAGGTCCTTGATTTATCCGATAGAATAACCGTCCTGAGGAATGGTAAAGTCGTTAAAACAATGGAAAACAAAGGCGTGAAGGAAAACGAACTCATCACGCTGATGATATCCAAAGAACTTGAAAACCAATACCCGAAAGAGGATGTGGAGATTGGAGAAGAAATCTTTTCAGTGAATAATTTTTCCCATAACAAAACCGGACTGAAAAATGTCTCTTTTTCAATAAAATCGGGAGAAATTGTAGGATTTGCCGGATTGGAAGGATCAGGAAGATCTGAACTGGCACTTTCGATTTTCTCCGGTAAGAAGAAGGATAGCGGAGAGATTACCTTGAGGGGTAATCCGTTTGTCTCTAAATCTCCAGGACACAGCATAACGAAGGGATTGGTAATGATTCCCGAGAAACGTCGGGAGGAGGGGCTACTTGTTCAGATGTCAGTGAAGGAAAATCTTTCGCTTGCTCATTTAGGCAAGTTGACAAAATTCGGTTTTATTATGAACAATCAAGTTCGAGAATTTGTCAATCAGGCGATTTCCAAATTTTCAATTAAGGTTTCTTCTCCCTTGCAAGTGGTCAGAACGCTTAGTGGCGGTAATCAGCAAAAGGTATCCGTGGGTAAATGGATGGGTGAAAATGCCCACATATGGATTTTCAATGAACCAACGCAAGGGATCGACGTGGATGCAAAAACGGAAATATACAAGATTATGGGTGATATTGCAAAAAAAGGATCCGGAGTCTGGTTCATCAGCTCTGATTTGAGGGAACTCATTGCAATATCCGACCGAATATATGTGATGAAAAATTTCGAGATTGCAGGTGAATTCACTCCTCCCTACAACGATGAAAAAATCCTCACTGCTATGCTAGGAGGTAAGTATAGTGACTGATAAAAAAATTAATTTTCAACAATTATTGACGAAGTTTGGAACTTTGTTGGCATTAGCCCTGATATTTATTTTCTTTTCGGTTTTTGTTCGCGGATTTGTCAATCCAAGAAATCTGATTAATATTATCAGGCAAATAGCCTTATTGGCCATCATTGCTGAAGGGTTTACCATGTGTTTAATCGTTGATGAGCTTGATTTATCATTTGCACATGTTGCGAGTCTTACAGGTGTAATCGTGGCAGGATTTATTTTTTCCGGTATGAACCCATTTTTCGCTATCATCTTAACACTTTTGATTGGGGGGGCTTTCGGAGTTACTTCAGGTCTTCTGGTCACAAAAGTTGGTATTCCTTCATTGATTACAACGTTGGCTATGGGGATTATTGCAACCGGATTTATTTATGCCTATACAAAGGGAGTTTCTTTGTACGGTGAAATGCCTGAATCCTTCCTGGCTCTTGGCAGAGGAAGCGTCGGTCCGATACCATCGCTTGTCATCATCATGGCAATAGTCATTATAGTGGCTCATATTTTCATAAATAACATGAAAATCGGAAAGTATATGCAGGCAACGGGTTCTAACAAGATCGCAACCAGATTGGCGGGTATTAACACGGATAAATATTCCATTATTGCCTTAACCCTGTCAAGTTTAGGTGCTTCGTTTACAGGAATCCTTTTGACATCAAAACTGGGTGCTGCAAACCCGGAAGGTGCTTCGGGCTTTATGATGGATACATTTGCAGCGGCTCTCTTGGGTATGACAGTATTAAACAAGGGAAGAGGCAATCCGTTTGGTACTTTTATTGGTGCATTAATGATTGGGATCTTAAACAATGGAATGACATTAGCAGGTGCTCCATATTACATGCAGGATATCACAAAAGGTGCAATTATCATTTTATCTGTAACCATCACTTCTCTCCAGGCAAAAAGGCTGGAGGCAAAATAGAAAAGGGGGAAACAAAATGAAAAAACTTTTAACAGTGTTATGTGTCGTTTTGATTTTAACAACTTCTATGTTCGCCGTCAAAGTCGGTTTTATCGCAACTAATTTTTCTTCCGAAGCACAAGCAAGGGTAGCAAACGAATTTGCCAAGTTGTGTGAAGACAGAGGTTGGGAACTGGTCCAGTTGAATTCAATGGGCTCTATTGAAACCCAGTCCACGCAGTTGGAAAATCTCGTTATGATGGATGTAGATGCCATCATCATGGCCATGTCCCATCCCAATGAAATCAAATCGTCATTGGAAAAGGCATTTGAAGCAGGCATCCCTGTTATCACGATTGATTCCGGTTATGTTGAAGGTGTTGTAGCCGACATTACTTCAGATAATTTCGTTATGGGTGCAAAAATGTCAACCTATTTAATGGATTCATTGGGAGGAAACGGAAACATCGTTGTGATAAAATTCCAAAAGCATTATGGAACAAGAAGAAGGGGAAAGGTTCTGGATGTTGTACTTTCAGAATACCCGGGAATCACCGTGCTCGCAGAATATGGTGTGGCAGCTACACAAAGATTTATGGATGATACCCGATCAGCAATGGAAACATTTGCATTAAAATACGGTGATCAAATTGATGGAGTTTGGTGTGCATTTGATCAGTTAGCCTATGCTGCAGCGGATATTTTGGCTGAATACGGATATTCTGATGTTCTGGTTGTAGGTGCAGACGGAAACGAAGAAACCTTTAGAAGAATCGAGAATGGGAACATGACAGCGACTGTTGCACAACCTTTTGAGAACATGGCAGCTATCGCTGTAGATATCGTACAGAAGATCGTTTCAGGTGTTGATCCGGCTACTGCGGCTGGAAATAAGATTATTTACGCTGAAGCATTGTTAATTGACAAAAACAACCTGCCTGAGTAAGGATTAATTCTACCGAAAAGGGGCTTTATGCCCCTTTTTTTGATTGGGGTGAATGGTTTGTATATAGGAATAGATATGGGTACTTCCTCGATTAAAGCAACGTTGATAGACGAAAAAGGGAAAGTCATCTCAACTTCTAAAGTTGAATCGGTGGTCTTAAATCCACAAGAAGGTTTTTTTGAACTGGATGCGGAAAAAACCTGGTGGGGTGGCATCAAATTAGCTTTGAGTCAAATAGCGGAAGCAAATGGCCTCCAAGGCATCAAAGCCATTTGTGTGAGTTCCATGTGCGGAACATTTGTTCCCGTTGATGTGAACTTAAATCCCGTCCATCATGCCATTTTATATGGAATAGACACCAGAGCAGTGAAGCAGATTGAAAAACTCAATAAAAAATATGGTAAAAGTTATCTGGCCGAGCATATAGGCGGCCTTTTTAATACACACTCGATCATACCAAAGGTTATTTGGCTCAAAGAGAACAAACCGGAAATATACCAAAAAACTGCTTTTTTCGTCGAGAGTAATAATTTTGTCTCTTCCAAACTGACCGGAAAAACAGTATGGGATTATCCTACAGCTGCAGGAACAAAGCTATTGGATTTGCAAACAATGGATTTGCCAACTGCTATTTTAAATGATTTCGATATTGATAAAGATAAGTTCCCAACCTTTAAATGGCCAATGGATATTGTAGGAAATATTTCAAAAAAGGCATCTGAAGAAACCGGCTTGCCTGAAGGGATTCCGGTTATAACAGGTGCCTGTGATATTAATGGGGAAGCAACCGCTTGTGGTGCAATTAATCCCGGGGACTTTGTGGTTGTATTTGGTTCAACCCTCAGTACATTATTTACATTAGACAAACTTCAGCTGCTTTCGGGATTCACCCCGGGGGTGTCAATTATTGAAGGGACCTTTCGACTTGGAGCTGCAACCTCTTCAGGAGGGCGGTTTGTACAGTGGATGAAAGAGTTTCTAAATCATTCTGAAATGGATTTTTCTAACCATAGTCCAACAGAAATCGTCATTTTACCCTATATAGACGGAAGTAGAGCGCCTTATGACAATCCCGACTCCAAAGGGGTAATATTCGGCTTACGGAAAAATACAACGAATGACACAGTACTAAAAGCGTCTGTTGAAAGTCTGGGTTATGAGCTTAATCTGCTCTTGAGTAAATTGGTAACCGTTAGCAATTTACCGGATCACATTCATGTTCTTGGTGGCATGTCAGAAAATAAAGAAATTTTACAACTTATTTCAAATATCGTGGGAAAGAAAATGATTGTATATAATCATATTGATGCCTCTTATGGGGACGCTTTGCTGGCGATGACTGCAGAAAAGAGCTATCGGGAAATTGAAAAGCTTGAATTTGTTCAAAAATACCGTAATGAGGCGATGATGATCGTGCCGGATTTGGAAAAAAACAAAGCGTATCAGCCTTTTTCTGATAAATTTAGGCTTTTGTATGAAAAAATCGAGGAACTTTTTTAGAAAAGACGGTTTTTTCTGTTTAATAAAAGGCTTCTTTTTTAAAGAAGCCTTTCATCATTTATATATACCAATGCTTTAACTCAATTTATTTTTGAGGCTGGTAGTGCACCAAAATGCCCGCATCGATCAGCGTCTGGATGTTTTTCATGTCTTCCGATTCTTCAGTAAGGTCCAAAAAATTATTTTGAATATTGAGTGATTCCAGGGTATTTATTGGACCTTGAACAATGGGGATGATATCTGTAATATCATTTGATTGCAAATCCAAGACTTTCAAATGCCCCATCTCTTGAATCGAGGCAATATTCGCTATACCTAAATGACCTGCAAATAAATATTCCAGTTTCTCAAGCGTTACAAGGGTGCTGAGGTCATTGACGTTTGTGTTTCCTATTTCAACTCTTGTTAATTCAGGCAACCCTTCGAGTGGAAGAAGGCTATCAATGGGATTATGGGATACATCCACGTCAGTTAGAAAAAGCAAGTTTTCCAATACTGTGATATCTGTGATTTGATTGTGTTTCGCATCTAATCTTTCTAATTTAAGAAGCTGTGCAAGTGGACTGAGATCGGTGACGTTGTTGTTATAAATCATGAGGAAGGCGAGTTCTGACATGTTTGACAGCGCACTGAGCTCTGTGATCGCGTTGTTGCCAATTGCAAGTTGTACTAAATTTGATAGATTTTCCATGGGACTAAGATCAGTGATCTGATTATATTGCAGGTCAATCATTTTCATTTTGGTTAAATTGGTCAAAGCACTAAGATCGCTGATCTCGTTAAATCTGAGGCTCAGATGCGTGAGGTTGGTTTGATTTGCCAGGCCATCAATATTCGTAAGGTCTGCGAAATCAACGATAAGTTCGATCAGGCTGTTGCCCGAAGGTAAAAAGTCCAATGTGCCAAGGGAGATGTATCTCATGCTCAGGCTTTCAATTTGATCCCATGTTTTTATCAAGTCTAAAGACGCTTGTCTTAAGGGGAGATCTTCAAATTCCAAAGTTTTCAAACAGCCGCTTTTGGCACTGGTATCTAAGGGACTTATATCAGTAATGGGCATCTCACTGAAATCAACATCTTCGATGTTTTTAAGATTTGCCATGGGACTGATATCCGTTAGATCTTCAGCAAAGCCAACCACTTGTTGGAGATTGGTGAAATGTTCCAGGCCTGTGATATCGGTCACGTCCTGGTAAATAACAACCAGTTCGATGTCTTTGACTT
>CAYOFT010000054.1:0-9775 GCA_964403295.1 uncultured Thermotogaceae bacterium
TAACGGTTTTATTGGTAAGTGTCATTGTTTTTGTTTCGATTAGTTTTATGGGAGCTAGTTGTGTTGTGGGACCTGTGGGGCCTGGTGGTCCATATTTAATTCGTCTTGTAAATAATTCTGCTAACACCTATTATCTTGAGATATTTGAAAATCCTACAGATGTCATAGCAAAGTTATCACAATATGCTGCTGCTTTTACTACAGTATCTTTGTATGCTGATTATGGAGATTATGTCAAAATTTATAGTAATGCGATGATGAATTTTTTGTTACTTCCTCCGAGTTTTACAAGCCAAAGTATGTTTGTTAATTCTGGCGTAACGTTCACAATTGGTTCTGGTGGCGGTTGGGTCACTGAAGAACGATAAAAAAAGAAGGTGAAAGAATGAAAAAGTTTTTAATTGCAATTACTTTACTTTTGTTAATAACCACAATGGCATTTTCCGTTAGACTTGGCGTTCAACTCCAGAATTTTAACGGATATATCAACGGACAATATCTAAACGGTGTCAGAGTCACTCAAACAGCCATGGGATATCCTGCGTACGGCTATTTGTATCCCGGAGACATTATCACAGAAGCTATTATGTTGCCGAACAGTCAAATTTGGGGCAATCAATTTAACCCCAATCAGGGTGCGTTAATTTCCTTTAACCCTTATTATTCACTAAACCAGCAATTGGGGCAATTGGCACAGTTTAATTATCAGTACAACTACACTCAAACCTATAATTACACCACTATGCTGAATTTCATTAACTCAGCTCCTTATTTCTCTAACATCATTTTAAGACTGTACAGACCGCAGTGGAACAGCTGGACTTTAATCTCAGTTGTTCTTGATTCTGCAGGTCAGGGAAGCATATGGGCAATGCCTCAGCCTCAGCAACCGATTGTGCAGGTCAATCCCAATCAACCCCAAGTTCAAATCAACCCTAATTTTCAAATACAGATTTGGCTTAGATTCTAAAAACAAAAAGGGTGTGACATGAAAACAATCACACCCTTTTTCTTGTCATTTTTAAACCGCTTCTTGATATTTCTCGGCAATAATGGTCATACTCATCATTTCTGAATCGATCGTATAGTAAATATCCAGCAGATATTGTTCCGGTTCTTCTTCAGTCTGTATATTTTTGTTACAGCCTAGCAGAATTTTTTTGTTATGAATGTTAGTTTCTAATTCCAGTATTTCATTTTTTTCAATCAGTTTTTTTACTTCCACAGCGAGTAGGTTTGATAGTGACAGAATGAAATAATCATCGAAAACCGAGTTTAACACGGTAATAAAATTAAATACGGTTAACAGGAGGTTTTCATCATAAGAATAAGCCCCAACAAATAATTTCCCCCGCTTGATCTCTATTTCTCCAATCAAAGCTTTATTGTCAAAGGTGAATTCTTTTACCAACTTGTAGTCATAATGCTGTTTTTTTGATACTTTCAGCTTCTCATTTAAGTTGAAAAAACGAGTATAATCCATTTCATGATTTATCTTAACATTTTCTTCTTCCGCATGATGTTTTTTTCGCAAGCTTTCAAAATCTTTTTCTAAAACACTTGTTATCAAAAGGTCTTTTTCTTTTCCGTATTTTTTGTATAACTGCTGATAGATTTCTCCCTTCGTTTCACACGTTTCTAAAAGATCGCTGATGTCTCTTCTGACAGCACGTTGGGGATCGTATTTTTCCCGGAGATAATCGTATTCAAAGTGCATGATTTGAGAGATAAGATTCTGATATTTAATCCCAAATACCTGTAAAAGCTCGGCAAAAATTTCTGCCTTTTGATCTCCTCTTGCAATCATTTCAACCATTTCATTTGTAATTGTTGACTTTTTCATGATTTTTTTGGGTTTTGAATAAGGATTACGGCTTTTTCATCACCTCCTTGTTATTCAGTTCAACGCATTAAAATTAAATTAATTATAACATAAAATGAATCAGAAAAGCAACTGTTTATTACTTTTTTATAAGGTTGATCATGATTATCCCCGGTTCAATTCCCAGGTTTTTGAGGGAATAGCGACTTAAAATGGAAAGCAGTTCTCGTTTTTTCTGGTTGATGATTTCATAGATATTGACCGTTAATAGATTTTTTTGGAAGACAAAAAAAGGTTCAAAACGATCCTTAAAAAGTCTTATGCTTGGGAATGCCATTTTTGAAAGGGTGCCGACGGGTTTAACCGAAAAGATCATTGTTTCAGAGGATGTTAAGTCTTGAGAGAATTCCTCTAAAAACAATTGAAATTTCAAAGTGCCTTTCAATTGTTTGAAATTTCCGGTTATAAACAAATCGATTGACCGTTGTTTTGCCAAAATTGAAAGCGATTCAATATTGTCATTGGATGAAACCACCATATCCTCCAAAAAGTCATTGATTACTTCATCTCCAAGGCCAACATACAGTTCTTTCGACAACTGAATCACCTCTTGAAATATGAAAGATATACTCATTATACCATTTATAACTGAAGAGTAAAATGGGGATTCTGGTATGAAGATGGGAAATCAAATGACAGATGTAGAAATATATAGTGGTGATAACTATTGAAGAATGATTTCTTGTTTTTTGATTTAGGTACTGAAAATATAAGAATATTTTCCTCCAATAATGGGTTGATTTTTCATGGCCCTTCTATAATTGCTTTAAATGACGAAGCAGAAATGGTTGCTTATGGTTCCAATGCACTTGATATCCAGTTAACAGAAGAAATCAAACTGGTCTATCCAATTGTAAATGGTGCTATCGCGAATCATCACGCATTGCTGTTTATGCTTCAGGCCATTTTAAGTGAGCATTATAAAAAACGTTTTATGGCGAAGTTAAAAGGAATCTTTTCATTGCCTCCTTTTGCTTCCAATGTTGAACAAAGGGCTTATTTCTATGTTGGAGAAGCGTTAGAATTTTCTCAACTTCTATTTGTTCCTGAGTATATTTTCTTTTTGACTTCCATTTACGAATCCATTGGAAACTATGGCTTTGAATTTGTTGGACAAACGGGTGCGGGCCGTCTGGATACTTATTTGCTTAACAACGGGAAACTCTTATATGGAGATACACATAAAGGTGGTTTTGAAAAAATCGTATCGACCATGCTTAAAAAAATGCGCTTTGATCAAGGTATTCAAATAGGTAGAAAAACATTATTTGAAGCCTTTTCAGAAATAAATACTATTAAAGATATTACCGTTAGAGGCAGAAACAAAGTTACCGGTCAAGGAATGGAAAAGACGATTGAATCAGAGTATTTAGCAGAATTGCTTAAGGAAGGTATCCTTGATTTTGTCAACCAGATTAAAGGTGTTTTTGAAAGATTATCACCGGATTTAAGCGGGGAGTTTCTGGAAAAGGGGCTTCGTTTATCAGGCGGGCCGTCAAATGAGGAATGGTTTCGTGAGGCAATAGAGAAAGGCACCGGATTTTCTGTGTTGACAAGTGACACACCCGGAGAAGATATTCTAAGAGGTTTTAAGTTGATATCAAACAATCCGGAACGGGAACAGTTAGATAGATTCAATCTTTTGGGAAATATTGTTGAGGTGAGATGATGCTTAGAGGGATATATACTGCGGCCATGGGAATGCTTGTGGAAGAGGCAAAAGTTAATACAACCGCCAATAATCTCGCTAATGTGGATACAGCGGGTTATAAAAAAGATTCACTGGTATTTAGTACCTATTTAAAAAAGGAGATTTATCGAACAGAATCCTTGACTGATAAGCAGAACAGATCCGCCATAGGGAAATTGGAAAGCGGGGTTGTATTAGATGAATCCCAGGCTTATTTTTCTCAAGGTGCGATTGAGATGACCAACCGTCAGTATGATTTTGCCCTTAAAGGAGATGGTTTTTTTTCCATTGAAACAGATGATGGTAGACGATATTATACACGGAATGGTCAATGGCATCGAAACAATGAGGATTTTTTAGTGGATTCTGTTGGTAATTATATTTTAAATGATGCAGGAGAGAGAATAACCATTAACGAACAGATTTTTGTTGCTGCGGATGGTTCTATTACTCAGGAAGGCGTATTAACCGGTAGAATAGCCGTTGTCCAGTTTGAAGATAACACGGGGTTAAGAAAAGTTGGAGACAATTATTACGCTGAAACTGAATTTTCGGGAGAACCTCAACAAAATTTTGTTGCCTCAGTTATTCAGGGAGGCTATGAACGGGCTAATGTCAATGCCGTAAGAGAAATGCTGAATCTTATTACGGCTCAAAGGCATTTTGAAATTACACAAAGAGTCATTACGACAGAAGATCAGCTGCTTGATGCTGCAGTGAACAGAGTAGGAAGAGTCTAAATTATAAATTGAAGTCTTTAGAACGGGAGGGGTTATTTTGATTACGGGTATGTACAGTGCCGCAACCGGTATGAACGCACAACAACATAAATTGGATACGATCTCAAACAATCTTGCAAATGTGGATACAACAGGTTTTAAAAAATCCAGGAATGAATTTGCTGATTTGTTTTATGTTTATGCAAAGCAAACAGGAAGCCCGGAAAGTGATATAGACAAATCTGAAGGACCTGTATACACAGGATTGGGTGTTAGAGAAGTTAGAACGACTCGATTGTATACTCAGGGAAATATTGAAAAAACAGACAGGCCGTTAGATGTTGCCATAAATGGACAGGGTTTTTTCAGAGTCATTCTTGATAACGGCGGTCCGGCTTATACAAGAGATGGTGCCTTTCATGAAAAGAATGGGATATTGTATACCAGCGCCGGCCATGCTCTTGATGGTGTGAATGTAGATGGTGTCGCTTCGGTATACGATTTAATTGTCACCCAGGATGGAATAGTAACGGATTCACAGGGAGTAAACTATGGACAAATTGCCCTTTATGATTTTACCAATCCCGAAGGTTTAAAATCCATAGGAGACAATTTATTTCTGGAGTCTGATCAAAGTGGTGAAGTCAATGCCTTAAACCTTGGACTAGTCAATACAACATTGGCTCAGGGATTTTTGGAAAAATCAAACGTTAACGCTGTTCAGGAAATGGTCAACATGATTTCAGCCCAAAGAGCCTATGAGCTGAATTCCAAATCCATCACAACAGCTGACAATATGCTGCAGACTGTAAATGGGTTGAAGAGGTAATCTTTAGACTATTGGATGTGATGTAAATGATAGGATCACTCTATTCCGGGTTAACCGGGTTAATGGGATATCAAAATGCGGTGGATGTTACAGGTAATAACATCGCCAATCAGGGTACGATTGCTTTTAAATATTCACGCACTGCGTTTAGTTCGCTTTTTTCGGAAAACAGATATTATGCATCAAACAATATTGATGGTCAGGGAAATTTTGGTATCTCCAGCAGAACAAAAAGAGCCGGTTTAGGAACGAATCTTTCTTCAATTGACACCATTATGACAACCGGTATTATTGAAAACACAGGGGTCTTTAGTGATGTTGCCATTGGTGGAAATGGCTTTTTCTTTGTCGGACCGAATAAAGACCAAGGCACCGAGTCTGTTTCCGGCAGGTTGTATGCCTCCAAAGTGGGTAACTTTGAAAAAAACATGTTTCCTGATCTTATACAAACAAGTACCGGTTTGGCTTTATATGGATTTCTTGGTAAAGATGACGGGGAAGGTAATATTGTGTTTGATGATATTCCCACGGAATCTCAGATGATGTCCGCTACACAGGCGGAAAAAGGAGAGTTTCTCAATCGTTTGGAACCGATAACTTTGGAAAAGCTTCAAACCATTAGTCCCAAAAAAACTGAAACAATTGAATTTTCAGGGGTATTGGATACACAACTTGGTCCGGATAAGCTTGTAAGAATAAACCAAACGGATAATTTGGGAACACCTTATGAGGTTTATTTTGAATTATCAAGAGATTATTCCATGTTGGATAACAGCTTGGGCAATCAATATGAGGCGTATGAATTAACGATTCAGGTGAAAGATATTGAAGGAAATATTCAAGAAGGGATAATACCGGAAAGCAAACGGGTTATTTTTTCTCCTAACGGGCAATTACTGAATGAAAATGGTGATGCCATTAGTAATCTTAAAATATCTTTAGCTTCCGGAAATGAGATCAACATTGAACAGGAAAACCTGAATTTCAACTATCAATCTCCACGAATCGTCACTTATACAGACATTTTTGCTCAAAACGGTGATGAAGATAAATTGCCACTTTCATTTGAAAAGATCCAGTTAGGGAAATGGCGCTTAAAGCCCGATTTACCTCAAGCCGGAAATATGTCAAAAATAACGCTTAAAGGGCTTACTGGTGAATATGTCCTTAGCGACAAAGATTCATCAGAAACAGATTCAGGAGGTATAGAGCTTGATTTTGATGCTTCAGGAAAATTAATTTCAAAAGATATAGTTGATAATTCAGGAGAGTCCATTGAAGAAATTCAAGCATTTGTCTTTACGTATGAAGATGGGTCAACCATTGAAGTGGAATGGAAAGATACCGATTTGGTTGAATCAGCTTTGACTGCTGATGTGAATGCCACTCAAATTGGAGGCAGGCGTTCGGGTTATTTAACAAATATTGAATTCAGTTCTGATGGGTATCTTTTGGGAAATTATTCTAATGAAGTCCAAGAGAAGCTGGCATTTATTCCACTGGCGAGATTTCGTTCCACCGAAGCGTTGGCATCAACTTCTACCAATCCTCTTTTGTATCAGGTTCCGGTAAATCAGGCGGGTACACCGGATATTAACTTTTACGGCTATTTCAAACCGGGCCAGGGTATGTCGGGAAATCTTGTTCCCTATGCACTGGAAATGTCCAATGTTGATATTTCAAAAGAAATGGTCAACCTCATCAAATACCAACGAGCCATTCAATTAAATGCCAGAACTGTACAAACCGCTGATCAAATATTACAGCAAGCCATTCAATTGAAAGGTTAACAAAATAAATGGTATAATAAAACATCCCTTTCAACCCCAATAAGGTTGACAGGTGTTTTATTGTTCTTTCAAAATCTTTCAAGGGAGTGTATGTTATGGGAATAGAACTCAGAAACCGTGATTTTATTACAACTCAGGATTTTAGCAAAAATGAATTGGATTTAATGTTGGATGTTTCTTACGATCTTAAGAAAAAATTTGCCCTTGGAGAATCTACCAGATATCTTCCCGATAAAACGTTGTTCATGATCTTCTACGATGAATCCACCAGGACAAGGAATTCTATAGAAGCCGGTATGACACAGTTGGGAGGGCATGCTCACTTTTTGGCACCGGCCCACATGCAACTCGCGCATGGTGAAGCTGCAAGAGATACGGCCATCGTGTTAAGCCGCTTTGGACATGGCATTGCCATTCGTCACTGTTTGCATGGTGAAGGAAATAAATATCTTAATGCTATCGCCCAGCATTCAAAAACCCCATTGCTTAATCTTCAGGATGATGTGTACCATCCCTTCCAGGTTTTAGCCGATACCATGACAATACAGGAGAAATTTGAAAGAAATTTACGGGGATTAAAAGTTGTCATTGCATGGGCATACGCTGAAAGTCATCTCAAACCCTTGTCAGTTCCCCAATCTCAAGCGTTGATGTTCCCAAGATATGGGATGGACGTAACCTTGGCTTATCCGGAAGGTTTTAACCTGATGCCGGATATTATGGATCAAGCAAGACAAAATGCGCAAGAAGCCGGCACAAAGCTTGAAGTTTCCCACGATATGGCAGATGCCTTTAAAGATGCAGATGTGATTATTGCCAAGAATTGGGGCGGTTTTTATGTGGGAGAAACAGAAGAGGCTATAAGAAAAGAACAGGCAAAACACAAGGATTGGATATGTGATCGGAAAAAAATGGAAATGGCAAAAAAACATGCCATCTACATGCATGCTCTACCGGCAGATAGAAATCGAGAGGTAACGGATGAAGTAATCGATGGTAAATGGTCTGTTATTTACGATGAAGCGGAAAATCGACTGCATACTGCAAAATCAGTAATGGCTTTAACCATGGGAGGGAGGCCATAATATGCCCAAACAGCCAGCTTATGATCTGGTGATTCAAAACGGAACGATTATTCATGGGTCCAGGAGTTTTCGAATACACGTTTGTATAAAAGATGGGAAGATCGCCAGTATTGTTGATGGCAGGATGATGATACCGGATACAAAAGAGATCTATGATGCCGGACACATGTACATATTTCCGGGTTTGATCGAACCCCATGTACATTTTGCTTTGGATATGGGGGAAAACCGTTCAGCAGATGATTTCGAATCCGGTTCCAAAGCAGCAGCTTTTGGCGGGTATACCACCTTTTTTGATTTTACGGATGTAATAACTGATGATGCCGATCAGCTGCAGAAACTGATTGATAAACGTAAAGCTCAAGCGTCACTGTCTTATCTCAATACTCAGTTGCACTTGACTGTTGCTAATCCAAAAATGTCACCTGTTGAGTTGGTTGAATTGGCTGTCCGGAACAAACTCCGTTCCATCAAGGTCTTTACCACTTACAGTGACAGCGGACGAATGACCAATGACGGCTACATTTACGATCTTCTGAAAGCAATTAGGGGTACAAGGGTAATGCTGATGGTTCATGCTGAAAATGATTCAATTATTAGCTACAAGAGGGAAGAATTTGCTTCAAAAGGTCCCGTTTTGCCTTCACATTCCATAAAGATTCATAACACGTTTACGGAGAAAGAAGCCGTTCTCAGGATCTGTCAATTGGCAGTGGATGCCAACAGTAAAGTATATATTGCCCATGTTTCAAGTGGAGAAACGGTCAAACGGGTTAGCGAGTGTTTTGGAAAGCAATTAGGCAAACAGATCTTTTTGGAGACTTGTCCTCAGTACCTTTATTTAAATGATACATACCTTTTAGGGGAACAATCACATTTATACACGGTATGTCCACCACTGAGAAGTGAAGAGGAAAGACGTCTTTTGAGAAAACAACTGGTTGAAGGGCTTCTAAGTACAATCGGATCAGATCATTGTCCATTCCCATCCTATGTAAAGGAAAAATATAAAGAGGATTATCTGAACATGCCAAATGGATTACCCGGTGTTGAACTGAGTTTTCCGCTCCTTTATAACCTTATGATGTTGGAAAATGATGGGATTACCATTGAGGATTTGACTAATCTGTTCAGTACCATGCCTGCAAAGATCTTTGGTTATTATCCGTATAAAGGAACATTGTTTCCTGGAAGCGATGCCGATCTGATGATTTACGATCCTAATTACGCCTGGAAAGTAAATACCGAAGAATTGCATATGAATACCGATTATACCCCTTATGATGGATTAATGTTAAGGGGAAAGGTTGATTCAACCATTTGTGGGGGTCAATTTGTTGTAAAAGGAAAAGAATTTGTCCCTGAACTCAAAAAGAGCGATTTGGACTGATGTTATGAAGGATCAATTTGATGCGTTGATCAATCAATACGCACAATTGGAATATCATACCCTTGGGAAACCTGAAGATGGATTCCCAAGGCCTTCTTACGATGAAATGTATATGTCCATTGCACAAATCGTTGCCTTGAGAAGCACATGCCTTCGTGGTAAGATTGGGGCTGTGATTACAAAGGATACCCGTATCGTATCGATTGGCTATAATGGAGCTCCTGCGAAATTGGCCCAATGTGATCAGCACGGTTGTATTAAAGACATAGAAAGAGGTGGGTGTATTCGGACCATCCATGCCGAACAAAATGCCATCGCTTATGCCGCCAGAGTAGGTATTCCTCTTGAGGGAAGCACTTTGTACGTGACAATGAGTCCGTGTATTGATTG
>CAYOFT010000055.1:0-9731 GCA_964403295.1 uncultured Thermotogaceae bacterium
CCGCCTGAGCCCGCTTCAACTTCTGAAGCGATTTTGGAATAGTCTTTGAAAATTTCTCCGTCAGAACCACTGTCGAATGTGTTTCTGAACCAGGTCAAACTTGAGGCAGCGGTTTGTGTAATCCCCAACAAATCCCATTTGCCTTCCAATGGATAGGCCCAACAGATGATTCTTCTTTTATGATCTTTCTTTGGCGAGTCAGAACAGGATGCAACCACACCGGCTGTCCCCACGATTACTGAAACAGATCCACTTTCAAACAAACCGGAACCAATCTCGGCAACTGAATGATCGGATCCCCCGTTAACGACGGGGATGCCTTCTGTTAAACCTGTTTCTACGGAGGCTTGTTGTGTAACTCTTCCCATGATGTGTGTCGAAGGGGCTACTTCCGGAAAGAGTCCTTTTTCAATACCCAGTAATTGAAAGGCCTCATCGGACCATTGTAGTTTTTCAACATCGTATAAGAGCGTACCGGAGGCATCTGATGGTTCGCTCATCATTTGACCGGTTAACTTGAATTTTATATAATCCTTTGCCAGGAGTATTTTTTTCACCTTTTTGTACATGTCAGGGTTTTCCCGCTGAATTCGAATAACATTGGGCGCGGTATAGGTGGTAGTTGGGAAGTTGGCTGTCAATTCAAATAACCGTTCGTAAACCCCGTTATCCTTCCATTCCTGTATGATTTTGTCTCCTCTTTGGTCCAACCAGGTAATGGCATCACAGAGGATATCGTTATCCTCATCCAGATAGACATGTGTGTGCATTTGGCCACAAATGGAAATGGCGGCTATTTGCTCAAATTCTTTTGTGAAGTTTTCCTTTATTTCTAATAATCCCTTTTGAAGGCCTTTCCACCATTCATTGGCATCTTGAACGGCTTCCCCTTGTTTTTTGGATTGAATGGCATACTCATAAGATTGACAGGCGATCAGTGTACCCTGTTCATCTATTAAACATGTTTTGATTCCCATTGTTCCCAAATCGATGGATAAATAATAATGCATAAGTCACCTCAAAATTAAGTTGAAAAGCGGCTCAAAAGAGCCGCGTTAACCTTATTCGAATTGTGCCAGATAATCTATGAACCAATCTACATTTGCCATATAGATTAATTTGGAAGCTGTCTGAACGTATTGTGGAACTTCTTTTCCTGCTTTAATATCAAGAGCTGTCTGAACGCCTTTAATTCCCATTTCTGCTGGGAACTGTGCGATGGTTCCTGCAAATGTACCCATCTTTACAGCATCCAAAGCGGCCGGTACGGCATCGTAACCAATAACTGTGATGTCTTTCTTTGCTTCTTCAACAGCTTTTCTTGCACCTAATCCCATATTGTCGTTGGATGCAAAGATCAAGTCAAGTCCAGGATTAGCCTGAAGGATATTCTGTGTCACATTGTAACCCTGTTCAACTTCCCAGTTGGCGGTTTGCTCTGCAACTACTTTAATACCATCGTATTGACTAACAACGTCATAAAAACCATTTCTTCTATCTGCGGCATTTTGCTGTCCTGCAACACCGGTCAATATAGCAACATCGCCCTCAGCACCCAGAAGACTTAAAGCAAACCATCCTGCAATCTGAGCTCCGTAATAATTGTCTGTTCCAATAAATGGAATGGGTTTGAGTCCTGCGGCTTCTATTGCTGCTGCATCAAATTTTGTATCCAAATTAATAACGGGTATTCCAGCTCTTTCGGCTTTTCTTAAAACAGGAATCAATCCCTGTGAACTGGAAGGAACGATACATATTGCATCGACTCTTCTTGTAATCATGTTTTCCATGATCTGCATCTGTTCTTCAGCGCTTCCATGTCTCTGTCCAGCCTGAACGATTAATTCTACGCCAAGTTTGTCTGCTTCCTGCTGTGCAGCGTTTACCATTGTAATGAAGTATTCATTACTCAATGTCATTGGGATGAATCCAATGGTTGTTTTTGCTAATACAACTACTCCGATTAATGTAACCAACAACAACGTTAAAAGTACTTTTTTCATGCTTTTCACTCCTCCTTGAAATTAAAGGGTTACCCCTTTTTTGTTTTCATTCTGTCGTAAAATACTGCCAAAATAATAACTGAACCAATGATGATTTGCTGATAATAGGAGACCACATTGAGTAATGTCAGGCCATTTCGAAGTGTTCCAAGCAGCAGAGCGCCAATAAGAGTACCCATCAAACCGCCTTCTCCACCAGCCAAACTTGTTCCCCCAATAACAACTGCCGCAATGGTATCTAATTCGTAGGCATTACCACTGATGGGAGTTGCATAGTTTAATCTGGCCGTTAAAAGGACTCCGCCAAGTCCGGCCAATAAGCCTGAAATCGCATAAGCCATCATTTCGTTGAACGGAACATTTATTCCAGAAAGCTTTGTCGCCTCTCTGTTCCCGCCAATGGCAAAAATGTGTCTTCCCAAGCGTGTCTTGTATAGAATAAAGAATCCAATGGCAAAGATTATAGCCATGTAAACTGCAAAGATGGGAATACCAAATATTTCCGTTGAAGCAATTCTTTCAAAGTCAAAAGGCAGTCCTGAAACCGGTTTCCCGTTGTTCAGCGCCAATGCGCCACCTCTTGCAATACTCATCATTCCCAATGTGACGATAAATGCAGGAACTTTTCCAAAGGCAATGGTCATGCCGTTAACAACGCCTGCACCAACACCAATCAAAATACCTAATAGGATAGCGATCGGAATGGGTACACCTGAAACCAGCATCATTCCAGAACCAACACTTGTTAACGCAACGATTGATCCAACACTCAAATCAATCCCGCCTGTAAGAATGACAAACGTTTGTCCAACTGCTATGATGGCTATCAATGAAGATTGAACCAGGATATTCATTAGATTGTAGACATCTAAAAAGTATTCACTCGAAAGTGAGAAGATTAAAAAGATTAACCCAAAACCTATAAACATTCCATAATTTCTAAGAATTAATGTAATTTTTTTCATGATCAGTCTCCCATCGCATAATGTACAATTTTTTCCTGTGTCAATTCTTTGTTATCAAGAATGGTTTTAACTTCTCCTTCACGCATGACTGCGATTCTGTTTGAAACCTTTAACACTTCCGGCAATTCAGAAGAAATCATGATAATCGCATAACCATCTTGTGCTAAATCAACCAGTAAATCGTAAATTTCATCTTTTGCCCCTACATCAATTCCCCTTGTGGGTTCGTCAAAGATCAGAATTTTGGCTTTGCTTCCCAGTGCCTTTGAGATAACCACTTTTTGCTGATTACCACCTGAAAGGTTTTTTGTAAGGGCTTTTTCAGAACTGCATTTTATTTTGAGTTTCCCTATGTATTGTTGAGAAATATTTTTTTCCATGGCCTTACATAAAGAAACTTTTTTAATGATATTCTTTAAGTTTGTCAGGGTGATGTTGTGCATGACGTTCATACATAAAACAAGCCCTTCCCCTTTTCTGTCTTCACTAAGATAAATAACCCCTTTTTTTAAGGCGTGGACCGGTGATTTAAAATGAACAGGTTTACCGTTTAAAAGGACTTCACCATCTGTTTTTTCCAGACAGCCTATAATCGTTTTCATAACTTCTGTCCGGCCAGAGCCTACAAGTCCTGCAAAACCAAGAATCTCTCCTTCTCTTAAATCAAAAGAGGCATTTTTGACTTTTAATTTTGCCGAAAGGTTTTTGACCTCAAGTACCACGTTTCCCGGTTCTTTAGGAATTTTCCTCAAGTTTTCGTCAATCTTTCTGCCCGCAATCAACTTGATCAGTTCATCTCTGGGTGTGGTTTTTGCATCAACGGTATCAATATATTGACCGTCTCTTAGGATTGTACATCTGTCTCCGATTCGTTTAATCTCTTCCATTCTGTGAGAAATGTAAATGATGGCTTGGCCTTGACTTTTTAATTTTTCGATCAGATCAAACAATCGGTCCACATCTTCCTGAGCGAGTGTCGCTGTTGGTTCGTCAAAAACAAGAATTTTTGTTTCCTCAGACAACGCTTTTGCAATCTCAAGTAATTGCATTTCCGCAACACTGAGATTTTTCACCTTTGTCTGAGTCTTTTTTTTCAAACCCACCTTTTCCAATATTTTAGCGGCTTCCTGGTGGGTCTTTTTCCAATCAATCACACCACTTTTTTTTCTGAATTCATTTCCCAAAAATATATTTTCAGCAATGCTGAAGTATGGATTTAAGTTGAACTCCTGGTAAATAACGCCTACTCCCAGTTCCATAGCATCCTTCGGCGTTTTTATTTCAACGGGTTTTGAATCAAAAATGATTTCTCCTTCGTCTTTTATATAAGCTCCGGATAAAATTTTGATCAAAGTAGATTTACCAGCACCGTTTTCTCCCAGTAAGACATGAACTTCGCCGGGCTTTAAATTAAAATAAATTTTATCTAGAGCGAGAACACCGGGAAATCGTTTTGTGATATTTTTCATTTCTAGAATATATTTCTCGTCTGATGGCATTCGATATCCTCCCCTCGATGTATTGGGTACATTTTGCCATTTATTGTTCTTTAGTGATAAGATTCTATCACTTCTTTTTCTTTGTGTCAAGGACAAAAACGTATAGATATTCAAAGTATTTACAAGAAACTATGATTATCAGTAATCTATTTACCGTATTTCGGAGATAATCTCCAAATTTCAAAGAATTAACGCCTTTTTTTGATTTGACAACATATTGTCATGGTGTTATACTCATAGTGAGTATATTTTAGCAGGTGATTAAATGGCTCTTTCAAAAAACGAAAGACAGGAAAAAATGATCAGTTTATTGGAACAGCATCAAAAGATGACCCCTGAAGACTTTACAGAGATTTTGGACGTTTCTATGACTACTTTGAGAAGGGATTTCAAGGAATTAAAGGAACGCGGGGATATCTTTGTAGGGTATGGCTTTGTTCAAACAAAGCATATTACTCAACAGGATAGTAATATGAACAAGCCTTTTTTGAATAGACTCTCCGAAAATAACGACAGAAAGAAAATCGTTGTGGAAAAAGCACTGGAATATGTTAAAGAAGACGACTTGTTATTTATTGGGGAAGGAACAACCTGTTATATGTTCACAAAGCTTTTGATTAAGCATTTCAACTCTTTGAAGATTATCACCAACGGACTGTATTCTTTGAATGCCTTGTCGAAAGCGAGAAATTTCAAAGTTGAAGGTATAGGCGGAACGCTTTTGACTGATTTTAATTCTTTTGTGGGACCGAAAGCTGAAAATATGGTTGAGGATATCTATGTTGATAAATTCTTTTTCTCTTGTGGCTCATACAGAGATGGAACATATGAGTTGAGTCCTTTTACCGCCAGCTTGAAAAGAAAGGTGTTAAATCGATCCAAAACACATTATCTACTGATTGATTCCAAAAAACTTGAGACCATCGCGCCTTTTTATGCTGCAAAACCTGAAGAAATTGACAAAGTAATAATGGATGACGATAAATTGGAAAAAGAGATTAATAAACAAGTCAGGAATAACCAGGAGGTGTAATATGAGTGACAGAACAACCCGATTAAGAGAGAATTTGATGGATACCCAGCCATATATTTGCCCGGAAAGAGCCGTAATCTTTACTGAAGTGATGAAAGAAACTGAGGGAGAACCCATAGCCATTCGAAGGGCAAAGGGTTTTGCTAAGGTACTTGAGGAAATGTCCTTGGTCATAGGAGAAGATGAACTACTGATTGGTAATCAGGCCAGTAAACCGAAAGCCTCTCCTATATACCCGGAATACTCCATTAATTGGTTAAGAGAGGAATTTGAGGGGAAACCCTATAAGTTTGACGAAAGACCTGGTGACAAATTTTATTATACTGAGGAAACAAAGGATAAGATTTTGTCACTACTGGATTATTGGGAAGGGAAGACCGTTTATGAAAACCTGAGAAAAAATCTTCCAAAAAACATCAATGATGCCTGGGATTCAGGAATTATAGATGATACATGGGTTTCTTCAGCAGGACTTGGTAATTTATTGGTGGACTTTGAACTTGTCTTAAAGGAAGGGTTAGAGGGGATCATCCAAAAGGCACAAAATAAGAGAGAGTCCATGGACCTTACTCAACCGGATGCGATAAAAAAAGCCTGGTTCCTGGATTCTGTCATTATATCAACAAAAGGCGTCATCTCATTCTCAAAGCGCCTCAGTAAAAAATGTTCAGAGTTAGCTGAAAAAGAAAGCAATCCCCAACGAAGAAAAGAACTCGAAAAGATGGCGTTTATTTCATCCAGAGTTCCTGAAAAGCCTGCAGAAAGTTTTTGGGAAGCACTTCAAGCGACCTGGATAATTTTACTGGCGTTACATCTTGAGTCCAATGGACACGCCATCTCACTGGGCCGTTTTGATCAATACATCAGCCCCTATCTGGAAAAGGACCTGGCAGATGGAACGATTACACGTGAAGAGGCGTTGGAATTGGTGGAAATGTTCTTCATAAAGACCAATGAACTAAACAAATTAAGATCATGGCCAGATACGGCCTTTTTCCTTGGTTATCAGATGTTTGTCAATATTGCGGTAGCCGGGCAAACCGATGACGGGAAAGACGCCATCAACGAAGTTTCTCATTTAGTGGTTGAGGCTTGTGCCAATTTAAGGCTTTTCACCCCATCCGTTTCTGTCAAAGTGTTTACCGGAACAGATGAATCATTTATTGAAAAATCTGTAAAAGCGATGAATGAGCATAAAGGGGGACAACCAGCCTTCTACAATGACGATGCCTTTATTGATATTCTAGCTAATATGGGAGTTGATGAAGAAGACAGGCACAATTGGGCCCCGGTTGGATGTATAGAAGCCGGTGTTCAAGGTAAATGGGACTTTGCGGCAAAGGGACCCTGGCTAAATGTGGGTAAGGTGCTGGAAATCACTTTGCACGGAGGTACTGATCCTGAAACAGGTATTACTTACTTAAAACAGGATAAGGATTTACTCACTTTCGAATCGATGGATGACTTATTCCAAGCTTATAAGAAACAGTTGCATTATTTTATGGAACTTCAGGTTATTACAGAACATATTAACGATGAAATACACATTTTGAATGATATTAATGCGTTCAGATCATCTTTGGTGGAAGATTGTATTGAGAGGGGAAAATCGTTGATTGAGGGTGGCAGTAAATACTCCGCAGACGGTGGACCTACAGCGGGAACCATAACTTCTGCAGATGCCTTGGCGGCCCTTGAAGAAGTTGTATTTAAGAAGAACATCGTATCCAAAGAGCAGATGCTTCATGCTTTGAAAACGAATTTCGAAGACATGACCACCGCTCCAACCGGTGAAGAGCTCAGACAAATGATCATGAACAAAGCCCCGAAATTTGGTAATGACAATGATGAGGCGGATAAATGGGCGATAAAATTAACGGAGTTCATTGGTTCATCTTATCAGAAAGATTTTAAGAATTCCAGATATGGAAAAGGCCCTAAACCATGTTGTTACGCCTACAGTCAAAGCCCTGTAACCGGTAATATTGCCTTCGGTTCCTTCATCGGTGCTTTACCCAATGGCAGAAAGAAGGGGGAGGCTGTCAACAACGGCGTATCACCAGATACAGGTGCTGAGAGACAAGGGCCTACTGCAGCCATTAACTCGGTTGGAAAACTGCCCAGTATTTGGTTCCAAAAAGGTGCTATCTTCAACGTTAGATTATCTGAAAATTCTGTGAAAAACGATGAAGGGGCAAAAAGAGTTGCCAGTCTTGTAAAGGTATTATTTAAGAAGAATGGTATTCATATTCAATTCAATGTAGTTGGAAACGAAACTTTGAGAGATGCCCAAGAGAAACCTGAACAATACAAAGATTTAATGGTAAGGGTATCCGGATACAGTGCATTTTTTACACCGCTGGACCCAAAAGTACAGGAAGACATTATCAAAAGGGTTGAATTTCAACTTTGAAGAAAGAAAAAAACAAAGCCACCATCTTTGAAATCGAACGATATGCAACAAAAGACGGACCGGGCATCAGAACGGTGGTGTTTTTTAAAGGTTGTAATCTCAAATGTGCCTGGTGTCAAAATCCGGAATCTCAGAGATTTGAGAAAGAGATCATGTACTATAACAATTCCTGTACAAAATGCGGAAAATGTATGGTGATCTGTCCCAATGAAGCCATACACCTTGATGAAAAATTTGGTTTTATAACGAATCCCGAAAGATGTACAACCTGTGGATTATGTGTTGATCAGTGTATCTATGGAGCAAGGGCAGTTATGGGTAAAGAGTATACACCTGAACAGCTTTTTGAAATTGTGAAAAGGGATTTGGATTTTTTCCGTGAATCAGGGGGCGGGATTACCGTTTCCGGTGGTGAACCGCTTTTGAATGTGGATTTCCTGGTTGATTTTTTTGATTTATGTAAAACCTTGGGGATTCACATTGCAATAGAAACGGCCGGAAATGTTCCTTGGGAGACTTTTAACAAACTAATCCCCAAAACTGATTTGTTTTTTTTCGATGTGAAACATATTGATGCAGATCAGCACCGATTTTGGACCGGTGTCAGTAATCAAAAGATCCTTGACAATCTTGAAAGACTTTCAAAAAACGCGAAGGACATTATCATCAGAATACCTGTCATTCCTGGGGTTAATAATGATGAGGATGTTTTGAAAAGAATCTTTGAGTATGTAAAGGAAATGGATCTTAAAAATATTGAACTACTGCCTTATCACAGGCTCGGATTAACAAAATACAGCGGGTTAGGCAGGCCTTATAAACTTGAATCATTGGAATCTATGGAGTTAGTAGACCTTGAAAAGTTTGTGGAATTGGGCAAGGCAATTGGATTAAACGTTAGCGCTGGCGCAATTTAAGCCGATTCTTTTAACAAGACAAAACGGACCTCTATTATGAGGTCCGTTTTGTCTTGTTACTTATGATAATATATTATCATCTCGAATTAAAAACAATCATTTCTCTGAAGAAACAAAATTGGGCAGAAATCAAAGAATACAATAGAACATCGGACTTAATCCGTTATAAAACCTCGAAATCATACCATAGCGGAAATAATAACCATTTTACAATTTGACAACATGTTATCATAATGCTATACTAAAAAAGATCATATTTTGGCAGGTGTTGAAATGGGAATATCTAAAGAACAACGTCAGAGTAAAATTCTTTCTCTGTTAAATGAAAGAGGAAAATTGACACCCGATGAAGTTGCTTCAGCGGTGAATGTTTCCATTGCAACTTTACGAAGGGATTTCAAAGAACTGAAGGAGAACGGCGACATATTCGTAGGATATGGATACATTCAGCCTAAAAATGTCATCACCAAAGATACCAATATGAACAAATCATTTCTTCAAAGACTTTCGGAAAATAATGAAAAGAAAAAGATTGTGGCTCAGAAGGCGCTTGAGTATGTGAAAGAAAACGATTTGTTGTTTATTGGCGAAGGAACTACTTGCTATTTATTTACTAAATTACTCATTCAGAATTTTACACAACTTAAGATCATCACTAACGGGTTACACTCTTTGAATGCTTTATCCAAGGCGAAGAATTTCGAGGTTCTGGGTATTGGGGGTACGTTGTTAACGGATTTTAATTCCTTTGTAGGACCAAAGGCAGAGGCCATGGTGGAAGAGATATTTGTGGAAAAATTTTTCTTCTCATGCGGCTCCTATAACGACGGAACTTACGATTTAAGCCCTTTTACAGGCAGTTTAAAGAAAAAGGTTCTTAAGAAGTCCAAAGAACATTATC
>CAYOFT010000056.1:0-9722 GCA_964403295.1 uncultured Thermotogaceae bacterium
ACTTTAGTTTCTGAAATGCCTGTTGCCCACAAGCAATTTACGGAAATCGCACGTGAAATAGATAGAGAAGCTACCAAATTGCTTATACTCGATGAACCGACTGCTGTTTTAACGGAATCAGAAGCTGAGATCATGCTATCAGTTGTAAGAAGACTCGCGGATATGGGAATTTCAGTTATTTTTATCTCTCACAGATTGAAAGAAATCATGCAAATCTGTGATGAATTAGTTGTTTTAAGAGACGGAAAGCTTGTAAAAGAAGTTCCAACAAAGGAAACAAATCCTGAACAAATTAGTGAATGGATGGTGGGTCGTGAAATTGGTGGTGGTCCTGCCAGAGAAGAACCTATTAAAAAGATAGAAGAGATGGAAACTGTTTTAAAAGTGCGTAATCTTTGGGTTGATATGCCCGGTGAACGCGTTATAAATGTAGATTTGGATATAAAAAAAGGCGAGATCTTTGGTATCGGAGGACTGGCAGGACAAGGGAAACTGGGTATTCCCAATGGCATCATGGGGCTCTATCCAGCCGGAGGAACAGTTGAATTTCAGGGTAAAAAGATTAAGTTGAACAACCCAAGGTTTGCCCTGGATTCAGGGATGGCTTTCGTATCCGAAGACAGACGAGACGTTGGATTGCTTTTGGAAGAACCCATCGACTGGAATATCTCATTTACCGTCATGCAAACACAGGAAAAATATCTAAAAAAATTCCTGGGTGGATTGATTAAATGGAGAGATGACAGGGCTATTGCCAAACTCGCTCAGGAATACATTGATCTGTTGGAAATAAGATGTACCAGTTCCCGTCAACTTGCGAAAGAATTATCAGGGGGAAACCAGCAAAAGGTGTGTCTTGCCAAGGCATTTGCAGTAAGGCCTGATTTATTGTTTGTTTCCGAACCCACTCGCGGAATTGATGTGGGGGCAAAACAACTGGTTCTGGATACTCTGCACGAATACAACGAGAAATACGGTATCACAATAATTGTATGCTCATCAGAATTGGAAGAATTGAGAAGCATCAGTGATAGAGTCGCTATCGTATCTGAAGGTCGAATCGCGGGTATTCTGTCACCAACGGCACCGTTAAAAGAATTTGGTGCTTTGATGCTGGAAGCATGAGCAGATCAAGTATGAGAGGATGGAAGATAAATCATGATGGAAAAAATTAAGGATTTTTTAGAAGCGGCCGGATGGCCAAGGCTGATAATCGGACTGTTTTTATTGGCACTTTTCATAACGGCACCCTTTGTTGAAGTAAACATCTTTACCTCACTCAGTGACGTCATTGTCAGATTTGGTATGTGGGGTATACTCGTACTTGCAATGGTACCCATGGTTCAGGGTGGTTGTGGTTTGAATTTCGGTTTACCGCTTGGAATCATAGCCGGACTCCTTGGAGCGGTTACCAGTGTAGAATTGCAATTAACCGGTCTGGGAGGATTTTTCTCAGCGGTTCTCTTTGCCATTCCTTTTGGAATCGCATTAGGATTGCTTTACGGTGTGCTTTTAAACAAGGTTAAAGGCGATGAAATGACTATTGCTTTGTACGTTGGATTTTCCTCGGTAGCCTTTATGTCCATGATGTGGTTGAAGCTCCCCTATAAAAGCCCCGACATGATATGGGCTTATGGAGGTTCTGGATTGAGGACTACGATCAGTGTTGAAAAGTTTTGGTATCATGCATTAAATGATATTTGGACCATACAGATAGGAGACCATTTTTATTTCCCAACAGGTATGATTTTATTCTTTGCATTTATGTGTTTCCTGGTTTGGGTCTTTTTCCATACAAAAACAGGTACAGCGGTTACTGCTGCCGGTTCAAACCCTGAGTACGCAAGGGCTTCCGGTGTAAATGTAAATAAAATGAGGATCATTTCAGTAGTACTCACTACCGTACTCGCTGCAGTTGGGATCATCGTTTATGAACAGTCTTTCGGATTCATCCAGTTGTATTTGGGACCCTTCTGGATGGCATTCCCGGCAGTTGCAGGCATACTCCTTGGTGGAGCGTCTGTGCATAAAGCCACGATCATGAATGTCATCGTTGGAACATTCCTGTTCCAGGGCATTTTAACCATGACACCTTCTGTTATCAACAATATCATTCAAACAGACATGTCCGAAACAATCAGAATAATCGTGTCTAACGGTTTGATTCTTTATGCCTTAACAAGGACGATAACGATTAAGAGTGCGAAGGTGAAAGCATGAGTACATTAAAATCAAAAGATAACAAAAATAGTGTAGCAAGATTTTTTGTAAATAATGCGGTACCCATACTATTTATTTTATTTGCTGTATTGGCCATTCCAATGTCAGACCTTTCCATAGAATATCTTATCGCTGAAATGATTACCAGACTGGCAAGATATTCGTTCCTGGTTCTGGCACTTTTGATTCCGGTTATTGCAGGAATGGGGATGAATTTTGGTATCGTATTGGGAGCCATGGCAGGACAGATTGGACTTATTTTCGTTATGGATTGGAACGTCATGGGCGTACCTGCTTTTTTCCTGGCGATTATCATCTCTATGCCATTGGCAATATTTCTGGGCTGGATGGCAGGAATAGCTTTAAACCATGCAAAGGGCCGTGAAATGGTCACTTCGTATATCCTAGGATTCTTTATTAACGGGGTTTATCAGCTTATAGTGCTTTACAGCATGGGTGCCATTATTCCCATTGGTAACAGTCAAATCGTACTTCCCAGAGGTTACGGAATTAGAAACGCGATTGATTTGGTCAATTTACGTAAGTCAGTGGACAGATTGATCCCTCTTGAAATTGGTGGGATTGAAATACCGGTTATGACTTTCATTCTGGTTGCTATCCTGTGCGTGTTTATCGTCTGGTTCCGAAAGACAAAACTAGGACAGGATATGAGAGCCGTGGGGCAGAATATGGAAGTTGCTAGAAACGCAGGCATCCCGGTTGAAAGAACCAGAATACTGGCTATTGTTATTTCAACTGTTCTGGCTTGTATTGGACAAATCATCTTCCTGCAGAACATTGGAACCATGAATACCTATAACAGTCATGAACAAATAGGAATGTTCTCAATAGCGGCCTTGCTTGTGGGTGGCGCTTCAGTTGCCAAGGCAAGCATTAAAAACGCCTTCGTCGGAATTATTTTGTTCCACATCATGTTTGTTGTAGCTCCTCGAGCCGGAAAGACCCTCATGGGAGAAGCACAGATCGGTGAATATTTCAGAGTATTTGTATCGTACGCCATCATCGCCATCGCACTGGCACTTCATGCTTGGCGAAAGAACAAAGAAGCGGAATTTGCCAGACGTTCTTTGAGAGTCGACACAGAAAAAGCCCCGGGCACTTCAGAGTAAGGTTGTGATTTGAATGAAAGGTTGGATTATTAAAAGTGTTTTAATTCTTGCTATTATTGTACTGGCTGTTTTTCTCTACGTGATTGGAAAAGAACATGTTATTTTCGTTGAGAACAACACCTTTACCATCGACGGCAAAATCTATGAACCCTATGATCTGGTCAGGGTAACCTTGGATGGTGGAGAACCGGTTGAGATCAAAAAACCCAAGGGACGAAGTTTGGGACGGGCTAAAGTTTCAACGACTGGGCTCAATCACAAAGTTTTTGTTGAAATTCTGGATGACGACGATAATGTGATTGAAAGCAAAGAAACAAAATTTAAAGTCAAGAATAATGTTGAAGAACTATTGTTGAATATTCCTGCATTGATGAACGATGCAGAAGGCTGGGTTGCAAATAACCAAAAGACCATTTACGTTGAAAACAAGCCCTTCACCGCTGATGGCAAGACTTATGAAGCCTATGAATTTGTAAGGGTTATTTTGGACAGAAGCAAATCATTGGAAATTAGAAAACCCAGTGATGGCCACTCGGGAATGGACAAGGGTTTGGTCACTGATTTAAGACACACGCTTTATATTGAAATTATGGATAACGAAGAAAAAGTCCTTGAGTCAAAAGAAGTCTCCTATACAGTCGAGCACGCTCAAGATGAACTTTTGATAAACATACCGGCTGTAATGAATGACGTGGATGGCTGGTTAACAGAATACAAAGAATAAGAACTTCAAAATAATGAAAAGCCGCGTGAAAATTCCGTGGCTTTTTTTTATTTCATTTCCCAAAAGACCTTCGAAAATTTTAGCTTTTTTTCATGTATACTATACTTATGTAAAAGTAACCATTACAGGGAGGTTTTTCGAAATGATTGGATTAATAACAGATTCAGCCAGCGATGTCCCACAAGAAATGATCAAAGTAGAGGGAATTGAAATTGTACCTCTAAAAGTCATTCTTGGAGAAAGTGAATATAAAGATGCCGTTGAAATAGATGAAAAAAGATGTTTGGAGTTCATGCAAACAGATTTCGCCAAGACAACCGGGACACCTTATAATGAGGTAAAAGAGGGATTTGAAAACCTTCTTAACAAAGGCCTCAAAGAAATTATTGCCATTAACGTATCCAATAACATCAGCAACACCCACAGTGTGTTTCAAGTTGTTGCAAAAGAAATGATGGACAAAGATAATGAAGTACGGATAGAAGTTATTGACACCTTGAGTATTTCTATTGGATCGGGGTTATTGATGAGTAAGGCCGTAGAACTAAGAAAACAAGGCTTATCCTTTGACGAAATAATAAAAGAACTTAAAAAATACGTTCCACAGGATCTTTATGTCTATTATGTCATTCCAACTTTGAAATTTTTAAAAGCAGGGGGTAGAATAGGGAAAGTCAGCGGAACCATCGGTGAAGTGTTGAATCTCAAACCCATTATTGAAGTGGGAAACGATGGCGTCTACCACACAGCCGCAAAGGCAAGGGGAATGAAAAAATCCGTTAAAAAGATGAAAGAAATTTTTGAAAAAGTAACAACAGACCGCGAAATTGAGCAAGCAGCCATTTATACAAGTGGTACGGGAGAAGAGACCAGACAATTTGCCGAAGACTTGAAAACACTGCTAAAAGAAAAAGGCGTTGACAATATCCTGGAGGGCAAAATCGTTCCTTCCATGTTGGTTCACGTTGGTCCCGGTTTGGTGGGACTGGCTTTTCGGTTGAAGTATCAATAAAAATAGGGCTAAAGAATAACTTAAAAATCCCCTCTCATGGAGGGGATTTTTATTTATAGCACTTTTTTATTCATAGAGAAAACAAGCCACTTCGTGCCCCGGATTGATCTCTTTTAACTTGGGGATTTCCAAATGACATCTTTCAAAAGCTTGGGGGCATCTGGATACAAATCGGCACGCCTGAGGAGGATCAATCGGAGAGGGAACATCCCCAGTCAATAATTGTTTTCCCTCTTTTCGTTTATGAGGATTCGGAATCGGAATAGAATCCAGTAATCCTTTTGAGTATGGATGCAATGGATTGTTGAACAATTCATCCGTTTGCGTCAACTCAATGATCTTTCCCAGATACATCACAGCAATTCTGTCGGATATATGCTTAACTACGCTTAAATCATGGGCGATAAAGAGATAGGTTAGATTGAAATCGGTTTTTAAATCCTCCAATATATTAATGACTTGAGCCTGAACGGACACATCCAGAGCAGAAACCGGTTCATCACAGATAATAAAATCCGGATTGACGACCAAAGACCTGGCAATCCCTATTCGTTGTCGCTGACCTCCTGAAAATTCATGGGGATAGCGTCGCATGTATTCCGGGCGCAATCCAACCTTTTCCAGAACGGTAGCGATAATATCACGCTTTGCACCTTTTGACTCTCCAATATCGTGGACTTTTAAGCCCTCCATTATAATGTTTTCAATATTCATCCTGGGATTTAATGACCCGTAAGGATCCTGGTAAATCATCTGTATCTTCTTTCGATATTCCTTCAGTTCTTTCCCTTTTAATGAAAAGATATCAACGGGTAAAGCAGACCCTTTCGGCGCATAGAAGAACTGACCTGCTGTTGGGTTGTAAATTCTCACCAGCGTCCGTCCGAAAGTGGTCTTACCACAACCGGATTCTCCCACCAAACCAAGGGTTTCTCCTCGTCTGATGGACAGACTGCAATCATCTACAGCCTTCAAATGGGAGGTCTTTTTATTAATAATTCCACTGGACTTGGAAAACCATTTACTGACGTTGACTATTTCACAGAGATTGTCGGTATTAGTCATCATTGTTTTCACCCACTTCCTCCAACCAGCATCGGGAAAAATGCTCTGAATTCCCCTTTATTGGCAATAATTGTGGATTGGATGCTACACAGCGCTCAAAGACATGAGGACATCTGGGGTGGAAACGACAGCCTTTGGGGAAATTAGCGGGGTGGGGAACAAAACCTTTGATGGTTGTCAACCGCTTTTGTTCCTTTTTGTTGATCTCAACATTGGGAATCGAAGATAACAAACCCTGAGTATAAGGGTGTCTCGGATTGTCAAACAGTTCAAATACTTCTGCGGATTCAACAATATTTCCCGCATACATAACCAGCACCCTGTCACACATCTCGGCGATAACTCCCAAATCATGGGTAATCATAATGATGGAGGCATCCATGTCCCTTTTCAACCCGTTAATCAACTCAAGAATCTGAGCCTGTGTTGTCACATCCAAAGCCGTAGTGGGTTCATCGGCGATTAGCAGCTTGGGTGAACAGGCCAATGCCATGGCAATCATCACCCTCTGGCGCATCCCTCCTGAGAGTTGATGCGGGTATTCTTTGAGTCTTTTTTCAGGCTCCGGGATTCTAACTTTTTCCAGTAAGGCAATTGATTCCTTTTTAACTGTTTCTTCACTCATCTCACGATGCAGCGTAAAGGCTTCAGCTAATTGCCATCCAACTGTATATATGGGATTCAGAGAGGTCATTGGCTCTTGAAAAATCATCGATACTTTGTCTCCTCTGATTCTCGCCAAATCATTTTTATTGTAATTCAGGATATTTTCCCCTTCAAAGGTAATTTGTGTATTCTCACCCAAAATGGAATTATTCGGCAACAATCGAATCACCGAATAGGCGGTGATACTTTTTCCGCAGCCTGATTCTCCAACTATTCCTAAAATCTCATTGCTTTTGACATCAAAGGAAACCCCATTGACCGGGTTGACCAGGCCAAATTCAGTTTTAAAACTAATCGATAAATCTTTTACGGTTAATATTTTTTCCATATTATCACGACTCACTCACGAATTTTGGATCCAATGCATCTCTCAACCCGTCTCCAAGGAAATTAACGTTTAACACGGTAATAAAGATAAAAAACCCCGGAAAAAATGTCAGCCACCAAGGATTATGACCCGTACTTGTACCCAGAATATAGGACATGGAACCTTGAAGCATATTACCCCAAGAAGGCATGGGCGGTTGAATACCAAGTCCCAGGTAGCTCAATGAAGATTCAGAGAGGATGGCATAGGATAAATTCAACGTTGTGGTTACGATAACAATAGGAATGACATTCGGCAAAATATGCTTTAGGATAATCATTAAGCGATTTTGTCCCATGGTTTTTGAAGCCATCACATACTCGCTCTCTCTTAAAGACAAGGTCATACCCCGAACCAATCGGGTCACACGCATCCAACCAAAAACGGTAAGAACCATAATAATGCTAAAAACACCGGATCCAAAGACTAAACTGAGTATGAGTAAAACCGGGAATAGCGGAATGGACAACATGATATCCACGAATCTCATCAGTAGTTTATCCCAGATCCCACCCAAAAATCCAGATACCAAACCGATAATCAAGCCGATAATGGTGGAAACAACAGACGAAACGATACCAACTAGCAATGAAATACGGCCGCCATACATGATTCTAACAAAAACATCATGTCCTATTTCATCGGTTCCCAGGAAATGATTCTCAGATAGAGGTGGTGCAAAAATAGCTGAAAAATCCATATCATCATAAGCCGTTTCCACAAAAAGTGGACCCACAAAGGTAAATATGATCAGTGTGATTAGGACTACAGCACCTAAGCAGGCTAGTTTGTGTTTGAGAAATTTCTTGAAAACCAGCTGATTATAGGAACCCACGGGGAGCCCGGAAATTTCCTGTTCCAGATCATCGTATTTCTTCTTTAACGAAAAAGCCATTTTCCTCACCCCCTCTTCCTTTCATCCAATTTAATCCTGGGATCAACCACCACGTAAAGCACATCAGCCAACAGATTTGACAACAAAGTAATAATCGCCAGAAACATCAGACAGTTGATAGCCAAATTATAATCACTGGCTAATACGGCATTGTACATCAATCGCCCCATACCTGGCCAGGCAAAAACTGTTTCAACAATCAAAGCCCCACCGAAGAAGTATGGAATATCCAATGCGATGATGGTAATGATGGGTATCATAGCATTTCGCAAGGCATGGCGCATGATGACCCTTGTCTCTTTTGCCCCTTTGGCATAAGCCGTTCGAATATAATCCTGGTCCAAAACCTCCAGCAAAGCCGCACGGATATATCTGACCCAAAAGGCGATCTGTATGAATCCCAAAACAATGGCGGGCATGATCAGATGTTTGAACCGGTCCAGAAAGACATTCCAGAATCCCGTCACGCCATATGTCTCAAGTCCTGATATGGGCAACCATTGTAAAATGACGCCAAACAAGATAATGGCCATCAAGGCAAACCAGAAAGACGGCAAGGAAATCCCCACAAAGGCAAACACTGTTGTTGAATAGTCAAAGACAGAATACTTTTTGACAGCAGCGTAAATGCCGATCGGAAGAGCCAAGACAATCCCGATAATCCATGCCGTAACGGTTAATAGCAATGTGTTTGGAAGCCTTGAAAAAATCAAATCCGATACGGGGATCTTGTACTGGCTGGAAAATCCCAAATCACCAATCAAAATATTTTTTAACCAATCAAAATACTTGACAACCAACGGATCATCCAAACGATAGTATTCGCGAAGTTCAGCCAGTCTTTCAGGATCCTGGGCAAATGCCCTGGGATTATCCATACGCATTTGCAACAGTGGATCTCCAGGCATTGCATTTAGTAACATAAAGATGATAAAAGAGATTATAAAAAAGATGGGTATCAATTCAAGGGTACGTTTTAAAAAATAACTCTTCATGTTTTTACCCCTTCAGCTTTTATTTTTTCATTTTCGTTTGTACATAATCCGCTGTGTTCAAACCAGCCAGAAGTTGAACGGTTACCAGATCTTTGATGGGAATGGGTTTGTAATTCAGCTGTTTTTCCAGTGATACAAAGTGTTCGTCAAAGATGCGATCGATCTCTTCCTGTTTCGCTTTTATTTTGTCAGAGCCGTTGATACTATTTTCATGAAGCATTCGTCGGAACATCCCCAACATCAATCCCTGATAAAACTGGGAAACGATCTTGTTATCAAAAACTTCAGATACCTTTGCCTTTCTTTCCATCTCTTTGTTATTCATGATTTCCTTTTCTTCTGCTTTTAAATACGGCAACATGGTTTTCAAACTGTGCGAAACCGCCCTGTAAAAAGGAGACGCTTCTTTGATGGACAGTTCTCCTTCAACTTCATCAAGTATTTTTTGTAACTGTTGATTGTTTTCCAATGATTTTCTGACATTGTAAAGGCGTGCCTCTCTTCTGGTTATATCCGATTCTGATAAATCCTCAATCCTTGGATCATAATAATAAGGCATTTCACAAACCAAGGTAAACGTACCGGCCACTTTCGCAGCATATTCATCGGAACAGGTTCCGGCAGTGATGATTTGAGCCGGATCCATAT
>CAYOFT010000057.1:0-1929 GCA_964403295.1 uncultured Thermotogaceae bacterium
AAATCATCAAAGGAATCAAAACAAAGAAAGGTGGTTGGTAAGATGAGTATGAAGTCAAAAGTGTTGTTGTTTGTTGTTTTGGTTTTATTTGTTTTTGTCTCTTTTGCTGGGGCAAAGATAACCATTACTTGGTGGATTAACCCTTGGAGGATTGCACCCCCAGGATTTCCTGAGGACCAGGCTCCCGGCAGTGAAGATTTCCCCAAATGGATTTCAGAAGAGTTTATGCGATTGCATCCTGATGTTGAAGTCAATTATGTGGTTGTTGGAAACACCGAATACTCACAAAAGATGGCAGCTGCCATTGCCACACGTACACAACCTGATCTTTTCAAAGGTCCTGTATGGGACAGTAGATGGGTGGAAGCCGGATTATTGGAACCCATTGATGATTATTTAACTGAAGAGGATTGGGAAGATTTCTATGAAATCGCCCTCAGTGATTATGAAGTAAACGGAAAACACTACGTTTTCCCATGGTCATTTGGAACGAATGGTATGGGTACTTCCATGCTGCTTTACACACCTGACTTTGAAAAAGCCGGTGTGGATTGGAAGGATATTGTTGAAAATGGTTGGACCATGGAAGAATTCCTTGAAGTTGCCGAAAAATTAACTTGGGATACAGATGGTGATGGAGAAAATGATCATTACGCCATTAGTTTTGGTGCAAAAGATATTCACAATATCATGAACTTCATTTACGCTTATGGCGCTAAACTTTCCAACAAAGATGAAACGGAAGTCTACATGAATTCTCCGGAAGCGGTTGAAGGTCTGCAATTCCTGGTTGATTTAGTGGACAAATACGGTGTGGTTCCAAAAGGAGTAGAGGGAATGGGTGTCTACGATGTCATTGGTAATTTCCACGCTCACAGAACCAGTATCGGATTTGGTGGCCCTTATGAAATCGGTAGGATTACCAGATATTACAAATCCCAAAAATGGGAATTTTCAGAATTATTTGAACCGGTTTTGGCTCCTTTTCCACATGTTGAAGGAAAAGACCCTGTTGGCTATGCTTCTACAGGTGGATTCGTGATCTTTAAACAACCCAATAAGGAAAAAAGAGACATGGTTATGGAATTTGCCAAATTCTTGACGAATAAGCAAAATATGGCTTTACTAGAAACGTTGAGTTATTTGACTTCAAGGAAATCAGTTAATGCCATGCTTTATGAAGGCGATGAATACATGAAAGAACAAGTAGACACCTTTGGAAATATCATGGGAGAGTATGGTATGGAATTTTTCGGTTCCCAGTCCTTCCCTTGGTCAGAAATGGAAAAATATTTCACCGCATCTTTGGAAGCGGCATTTGCCGGAACGAAAACGCCACAGGAAGCACTTGATTATTTCAACGTAGAGGCGAACAAAATCCTGGAAAAAAGAAAATAATCAGATTACAAATTAAGGCCGATGGTTTTCATCGGCCTTTTTTGAGGTGGACGATTTGAATTTACTAAAATCAATATGGAAAAATAAGGCGGCTTACCTCTTTATTTTGCCTCATTTTGCTTTATTTTTGACTTTCTTTTTGATCCCAGTGGGTCATGGTATGTATTTGAGTATGTTTGATTATTCCGTATTTTCTCAGGAATTTATCGGGTTTGATAATTACAAGGAATTATTTCAAGATGACCTTTTTTGGAAGGCCTTGGGAAATACCTTTATGTATACTTTCGGAGTAGTACCCTTATGGCTTGGAAAGGCGTTGCTTGTTACTGTTCTTATTTATCCTTTTAGAAAAGGGATTCGAACATTTTTTAAATCCATGTTTTATTTGCCCCATGTGAGTTCTACCGTTATCATTGCCATGATTTGGTTGTGGGTCTTTAATCCCAATTTTGGGTTGCTCAACTATTTTATGGATTCGATTGGACTGGATAAAGTCGTTTGGTTGGGTAACAAGGCGACTGCATTGCCATC
>CAYOFT010000057.1:2029-9709 GCA_964403295.1 uncultured Thermotogaceae bacterium
CGATTGGACTGGATAAAGTCGTTTGGTTGGGTAACAAGGCGACTGCATTGCCATCACTGATCATGATGCAGGTTATTATGGGGGGCGGATCGACCATTGTTTTGCTTTCAGCTGCCATGTCTTCCATCCCTGAATATCTCTTTGAAGCGGCTGAAATTGAAGGGGCATCTTCCTGGCAGATTTTTAGAAAGATTACCGTTCCGCTGTTGAAACCTACGATTTTGTATTCCTTGGTGATGGGTACAATTGCCAATTTTCAAACGTTTTCAAATATCTATATCATGACAGAAGGGGGCCCGGAATTTTCAACGCTTACGGTTGCCTATTTGGTTTATGAGACGGCGTTTAAAAATTATTATCTTGGGTTGGCTTCCGCTATGTCCATGATCATGTTTGTCATATTGGTTTCTCTGGCGCTGATTCAGTTCAAGTGGCTCAGCTCCAATGTTGAGTATTAGAAGGGGATGACTGTCTATGAATACGATGAAAATGAAGAAGTTTTCAAAGAAAACCGTTTCTCTCATTATCCTGTCCATTCTGGCTTTAATGGCTTTCATTCCCTTGTATTGGATGGTTGTAACGGCTTTTAAGCAACCTACTTTAACCATGAAGTTTCCGCCTGAGATCTTTCCAAAAAATCCAACACTGCAAAACTTTGAATCGCTTTTTCAGAGAAGAGACTTGTTCAGGTGGACTTTAAACAGCGTTATCGTGGCGGGAACGGTTACATTGACCCAAATCTTTTTATGTGCTATGGCAGGCTATGCCATCGCTAAAAAGCGATTTCCGGGTAGTAAACTGTTTTTTTGGATATATATCAGTTCCATGATGATTCCAAAGCAGGTGACCATCGTGCCGTTGTATATCATGGTAGCCAATTTTGGAATGGTTGACTCTTACGCAGGCCTTATCCTTCCAAGTATTGCAGCGCCATTCGGGGTTTTTTTAATGCGTCAGTTTATGCTGTCACTGCCGAATGAAATTATCGATGCAGCACGCATTGATGGCGCAGGAGAATTCAAAACATTTTGGACCATTATCCTACCCATGTCAAAACCGGCTTTGGCCGTATTGGGGATATTTACATTTGTAGGGGAGTGGAATTCCTTCCTGTGGCCTCTGATCGTGACCCAATCTTCCAAAATGAAAACGTTACAGGCGGGATTGGCATTGATTCAGGAGGAAGTTCCGATGGAATACGCCTATCTGATGGCGGGAGCTACTTTTGCCGCTGTCCCAATGATTATTGTGTTCTTATCGTTCCAGAAATATTTCCTGAGAGGCGTTACTGTTGGGGCTGTGAAGTAGGGGTTATAATTAGGGCCTGCTGAATAACTTAGAAGACCTAATAATAAAGCTTTTCATAAACCGAGAGCTGATGGGGGGGAAACTTCAGTTAATTTGTGTAAAAGTATTTTAAGCTTCCGAGGGGATAGGACCCTGTATACCCGGTCAAGAGAGACGTTGACCTCAATCAAGGGTCCTGTCCCCTCTCAAATTATAGTTTTTTTATTTTCTCCTTTAAATCTTCATAGGATGTGAAATGAATAGCCGTAATCCCAAGTTTTGCGGCTGATTCGATATTTTCAATGTTGTCATCTATAAAAACAGTCTCTTCAGGTTGCTGACTTTCTTTTTCCAGGATTATTCGGTAGAAGTCCACATTGGGTTTGGCAACACCCATGAGGTTTGATGGATAAACCACTTCAAAGATGTCATAATCGCCGTTATTTCGATGTTTTTTATAATGGGAATCAATGGTATTGGTTCCTGCAACTACTCTGTGGTTTTCTTTTAATTGATTCACTAACTGATACATATCCTCATTTCTTTGCGGGCTGAACATGGTTTCAAAATAATCTTCTTTCACATCCAATTCTGAACTTTCCGAAAATTCTTGCCAAAATTCCTTCATACTCATTTTACCGGCTTGAATCTTAACAAAATTTTCTGGCTTGGCAAAGTCAAAAAACTCTCTTTTGTTTAGATTCAGTTCTTTACAAATGGATTCTACAACATTGGTGTTGGTGCACATGACACCGCCCATATCAAAAATAAACAATCTTTTCTTCATCTCATTCTCCTTCGACCTTGTATTTGCGCTTCAAATGTAGGGTTATTATAACATCAAAAAAAAGATTAACAGGATTGTTGTTTTAATCCCTCAATCGTGCTATTATAGCTATAAGAAAAAATACGGGAGGTGGAGAAGCCCATTCGGGTTTTTTATGGTTGACAAATTGTTGAAGAAAGAAGACTTTATTGAAAAGGTCTTTGATGGAGCGATTCTCATGATCGGTGGTTTTTTGGGAGACGGAACTCCTGAAACGTTAATTGACGAAATCGTTAAAGTCGGAAAAAAAGATCTGACTGTAATCGCTAATGATACGGCTTTTCCCGGGAAGGGAATTGGCAAGTTAATCAGTGCAGGTTTAGTGAAGAAAGCGATTGTATCACATATTGGAACAAATCCTGAAACACAAAAGCAGATGATCGAAGGAGCCATGGAAGTGGAACTGGTTCCTCAAGGCACATTGGCAGAAAAGGTTCGTGCAGGTGGTTTCGGATTGGGTGGTATTCTAACCCCCACAGGATTGGGAACGACCGTTGAGGATGATAAACAAAGATGCGAAATTGATGGGAAAGAATTTTTGATTGAGCCCGCAATCAAGGCGGATATTGCCCTTTTGAAAGCAAAGAAAGCGGATGAACTGGGAAATTTAACCTATAATCTTACCGCTCAAAATTTCAACCCCTTGATGGCTTTTGCCGCTGAAACGACAATCGTTGAGATAGAAGAATTGGTGCCAAAAGGTGGCATTGCACCAAATGATGTTAGAACACCCCATGCCGTTGTTGATTTTCTTGTAAGGGGGGAAAGCAAATGATAAAGGATAAATTAAAAGTAAGAGAAATCATTGCAAAACGAGTGGCGATGGAACTTCATGACGGGGATATTGTGAATCTGGGTATTGGTATTCCAACGCTGGTTGGCAACTATTTGCCTCAAGATGTGCATATCTTTTTACAATCTGAAAATGGTATTTTAGGTATGGGAGGAGCTCCAAAAACCGGGTATGAAAACAAGGACATGAACAACGCTGGAGGGTTACCTGCTTCTTTCCTCCCGGGAGCAGCTGCTTTTGATTCTGCAACATCTTTTGGGTTAATAAGAGGTGGACACGTTGCGGCTACTGTTTTAGGAGCTTTACAAGTAGACGAAGAAGGCCATTTGGCCAATTGGATGATTCCAGGCAAACTCATTCCGGGAATGGGTGGTGCAATGGACTTGGTAACGGGTGCAAAAAAAGTCATTGTTTCCATGACGCATACAAAAAAAGATGGTAGTGCAAAAATAATTCCGAAATGCACACTTCCACTCACTTCCATAAGAAAAATAGATTTAATCGTTACGGAAGCGGCAGTTATTGAAGTGACAGAAAATGGTTTGCTATTAAAGGAATTGGGGCCTGAAACAAGTCTGGAAGAGGTTATCAACGCCACAACTGCAAAGTTGATTGTTCCAGATGATCTAAAACAGATGCCGATAATCGTATAGTATTGAAATAATAAATTAAAAGATCATAGTTTATGAAAAACCCCGTTATTTTTATGATTTTGTAATGGTTATAAAATACAACATTATATGATATAATTTAAGCGGCATATGATATGGTTAAGAGCGTTTTCTAAAAAAAACATGAGGAGTGATTTTTAATGTTCAGTGAGAAAAAAATATCTGAATTTTTAAATCAACTGTCTTCAAATACACCTACACCGGGAGGCGGGACTGTTGCTGCACTTTCAGGCGGATTAGCCGCGTCTTTGGTGAGTATGGTGGCATCATTGACAGTGGGAAGGAAAAAGTATGAAGGATATGATGCCCTGTATGAAGAGACTATCGGTAAAATGAAGCAGCTAACCGAGCAGTTCCAGGATATGATGGATGAAGATGCCAAGGCATTTGACGGTGTTATGAAAGCGTTGAAAATGCCCAAAAAGACGGATGAAGAGAAACTGCAAAGAAAAGAAAAACTCCAAGAGGCCTTTAAAAACGCTACAAACAGTCCTGTTAACACGGCTGAAGCCGTTGTTAAAGTTTCAGAATATGCGAAAGAAATGGTAAAACATGGTAATAAGAATGCTGTGTCCGATGCTTACTGTGCCATTGAACTGTGTAAGGCAGCCTTCAATATGGCCATGGAAAATGTGGATATCAATCTGGGGTCTATCAAGGACGAAGTCTATACGAAAAAGGTGACCGTCAGATGTGAAGAGCTTCGGGAAACACTTAACAGGAATATTAAAGAATAAAGAATGTTTAGAGGATGTGTTTTACAATAGAGAATGGTTTTGAACTGATTCAAACAGATTCTACAAGTAGCGCAAGAAGAGGAAAACTGAAAACAACACATGGTGTGATTGAAACGCCGGTATTTATGCCTGTTGGGACTTCAGCAAATGTAAAGGGTGTTTTACCGGATAGACTGGTGGAATTAGAAGCACAGATCATTCTATCCAACACGTTTCATCTTTATTTGAGACCAGGGCATGAAAGAATTAAAGCTTTTGGAGGGCTTCATTCGTTCATGAACTGGGATCGTCCAATTTTGACGGACAGTGGTGGATTTCAAGTATTCAGTTTGTCTCGGATTAACAAAATAACAGATGTGGGGGTTGAGTTTAGTTCTCCCATTGATGGTTCGAAGCATTTTTTCACACCGGAGAAAACGGTGGAGATTCAAGAAGCACTGGGTTCTGATATTGCTATGGTATTCGATGAATGTGCCGATCCAAATGCCGATGAGAGTTATATTCGAGAATCGGTTGAGAGAACATTTCGATGGGCAAAGCAATTCAAAAAAGCCCACACCAGAGAGGATCAAATGGTTTTTGGTATTGTTCAGGGTGGAACTTCCAAGGCATTCAGAAAAGAAAGTGCCAGTCAAATAACATCCATACCCTTTGACGGATATGCGATTGGTGGTTTAAGTGTTGGGGAACCATTTGACATTACTATCGATACCTTGGAAGCAACAACTCCGGAATTGCCAACGGATAAACCCAGATATTTGATGGGTGTTGGAACACCTGAAATGATTTTTAACAGTGTGGAACGTGGTGTGGATATGTTCGATTGTGTATTGCCAACGAGAAGTGCCAGACATGCAACCTTATACACCAGACAGGGTAAGATAAGGATCAAAGGAGCCAGCTACAAAGATGATAATGCACCTGTAGATGAACAATGTGATTGTTACACATGTCGTCATTTTTCCAGGGGATATTTGAATCATCTTTACAATAAAAAGGAAATAACCGGAATGATACTGGGGAGTATCCATAATCTTAGATTTTTAACAAAGATGATGGGGGATATAAGAAAATCAATCGAGGAGCAAAGATTCAGGGAATTTAAGAATAGTTTCTTCAGCGATTATAACTGAAGATTCCCAATTGGGGGTGTCTTATTTGCTTAAGAAAAGAGTTTTATTATTCATGTTTACGTGTTTTCTAATGATTACAGTACTATCTGTAGATCTTGATTATTGGGCTTTGCAAGCACCTTACGGGACAGGTGCTTGTTCAAGAGGTTCATTAAGTGTTTACACCAATCCAGCTGCACTTATCTTACAAAAGAAATGGGAGGCTAATTTCCTTTCCACCATTTGGCAGAGCACCGAAGGAGATGCATATAAGGTCTTTGGTGTTAGTGTGATACAGCCATTTCAAAATGGTTTTGCCGGATCCCTCGACATTCTTTACGGAGCTTTAACGGATCCAGACAATGATGACAGATATGCCTCTTTTGGCTATGCTATGGCCGGAAAATTGAATGATCTTGCGTGGGGGGCCAGAATAGTTGCCGGTCGTTTTGACCAAAAGGATGATGATGATGCGTACTATGGTTCCGCCAACTTCGGCCTTATGTATAACGTGGCTGAGTATACTCGAATAATGATCAATGCCAATGCGCCACAAATCATTACGTCAAATGCAACCTTATTTGAGAAAAACCGTCCTGAGTCCTTTTGGGTTGGCGGAGGATTGATGTCTTCTACGGAGGATGCCAGGGCTTATGTATCCGTTCAAGGCTATAGTAAGGAAACGGATCCTATGATGTCCGCCAATTTTGGTGGGGGATTCAAAGTGGGGTTTTTAAATTTTGATTTGTCCTTGTCCATGATGGATTTTGAGAAGGATCTAAATTTTGTGAATGTTCAAACCTATGGAAACGGTATGATTATGTTTGATTTTCAAGATTTTGGTGTGGGTTTGTCAGCTTCGATTCCCTTGCACGGTGTTTCACTTAGTGATACGAAATACAGTCTTTTTGTAAGCGCGAGGTGGTAGCAGATGAAAAAAAGACTATTATTACCATTTTTCCTTTTTATCCTTTTGTTTATTTTTGCTTTGGCTTCCTGCCTTGGCCCGGGTATAGTTACAGAAATTGGTGGAGAAGAACCGGGTCCTGGACCAACACCTGTTTCCACTCCGACTTCCTGGTATATTCAAAATGTGTTTGCAGGTGATTGGAGTTATCAGTTTTTTTCCGGAAATGAGGCAGTTCAAACTTTTAAAGTGACTCATCAGGTTTTTAATAACGGTCAGATACATTTAAAATTCGTAGATCTTAAAACCGGTTTTACAACCTTTAATGCAGATGGCATCATTGATATGAATACCGGTGAATTCTTTGCACAAGGTGACCTGGCTAGAGTGGGAGAAATTGACGGGGATATTGAGTTATACGGACAGTTCACAACGGATAGCATTTCAGACTATACTGCAGATCAAGAGGACTTTTTTTCCGGGGAAGATAAAACAATGTATAAGTACACCATTCAAACGATCAGATATCATCAATGACCGTTGCTTTAATTCTCGCTGCCGGCAAAGGAACAAGATTTCAAAGTCCTTTTCCAAAACAACTGGTTTTATTGAACGGGAAATATATTCTCGAATATTCATTTGATATTGTAGAAGTCATGAATGATATTGAGTTGACGTTATTGGTAATCGATCCGTTGTATGAAGCGAAATTTAGGGATATTACCAAAAAGTATAAAAAGAGAATCGAGTTTTGTGAAGGTGGATCAACGAGGCAAGAATCAGTTTACAATGGATTGACAAGAATTAATGAATTAATCCCGCAAAAAGAAAAGTTGAAAGTGCTAATTCATGATAGTGCCAGACCATTCGCACGCACGGTTTTTCAAAATGTGTTAAATAAATTGAAAACTGAAGAAGCAGTAATCCCGGTGGTTAAAACAAAAGATACGATTTATGTCATCAAAGATGAAAAGGTAGTTGATATCCCCTGCAGAGACCATTTGTTTAATGTTCAAACTCCGCAGGGTTTTTCATTTTCAGCCATATTTAATTGTCATCGATTAGCAGACAGAAAACAGATGCATAACTTTACAGATGACGGCTCGCTTTATTCTACATTTAGCATGAGTCAACCGGCAATTGTGGCAGGGGAATCTATGAACTTTAAAATAACAGATAAAAAAGATATGCTGATTGGAGAGTACTATTTATCGAAAGAGAAAACAAGTTGATAAACACTAAAGGTTGGTGAATATGATGGTTAAAAACTACGTATTAGACACAAATGTACTGCTTCACGACCCCAATTCCCTTTTTGCCTTTGAAGATAATAACGTCATCATTCCT
>CAYOFT010000058.1:0-9246 GCA_964403295.1 uncultured Thermotogaceae bacterium
ATTTTGCTTAATATTTTTCTGGGAGTTGTGTTTTGTGGAAACACAAAGATTATTAGGGTCTGCTGAAAACGTCTACTAATAAATTGTAGCAGAAGGCGCAAAATCTCCTCCTAAAACCCACCCCACCCCTTTCAGGGGCACCCCTCCGAGGAGGGGATTTTTGAGCTCTTACAAACTTCTATATCATTAAAGTATTTCCAAAAGCAACTTAAAGGTATTTTCCAATCCCTCTTTATGCGTTCTCTCATAACCGTGTGAGGCGGACACGCCCGGTCCGATGAGGGCAAAGGCTGCGTCCATTCCGGATCTCAGGGCAGCTCCGGCATCGGAGCCATATCGGGGATAGCTGTCTACTGCAAAGGTGAGGTTCTTTTCTTTTGCAATTTTAATAAGTTTTGTGGTTAATTGATAATCATAAGGCCCATTGGAATCTTTTGCGCAAATGGACACACATGTTTCGTCAGTTTTCAAGTCGTCTCCCACAGCACCCATATCAACGGCGATCATGTCATCAATATCATCAGGAATACCGGTGGAAGCACCGTGACCCACTTCTTCGTAATTGGTAAAAAGCAGTTCCACACGCCTGGACAGTTTGATCTTCTCTTCTTTAACGGCTTTTGCCAATTCAATCAGGATGGCGGCACTTGCCTTGTCATCCAGATGCCTGCTTTTGATGAAACCGGATTCGGTAACCACTGTTCTGGGATCAAATGATATAAAATCACCGGACATGATACCCAATTTTTCAGTATCCTCTGCCGTTTTGACCAGTTCATCCAGAACCACTTCAACCGTTGTATCATCTCGTTTAAGAGTATTCACATCATCATACACATGAACGGAAGAATGAGTCAATTGAATGGTTCCGCTGTATCGTTTACCTTCTCTTGTGTGAATGGTACAGTTTTCTCCTTCGATATTGTTTTCAGGAAAACCACCCAATTTTGTAATACGGATTCTGCCATTATCTTTTACCGCTTTGACCATGGCTCCTAATGTATCAATATGGGCGGATAATAACAAAGGATTTCCTTTTCCGCCAAGGGTTACTCTGATGCTACCCTTTTTCGTTTGATATGCGGAATAACCCATTTCTTTAAACAGTTGTTTTAAATAATCTTCAATGTCTGTTGTAAAACCGGTAGGACTTGGGATGGAACAAAGTTTTGTAATGTTAACGGTTATATTCTCAACTCTCTTTGTCATCGTATTCTCCTTTCTCTGTTTTTTGTATGCAATTGATAATATCTTCCTTTTCGAAAGGTTTTGCCAAATAATCATCAAAACCCATATTCATAATCCGTTTTTTATCTTCTGCCGATGCGTAACCGGTAAGGGCTATGATGGGAATTTCCATACCCCTGTCAAGTTTGTGAATTTCTTTCATGGCTTGATATCCGTCCATAATCGGCATTTGAATATCCATAAAAATCAGATCGATTTGATTTTCCTTGAATAGTTCAACTGCTTTTTCCCCGTTTTCAGCTTCATATATTTTTAAGTGATGTTCTTGAAGTATTTTTCTTAAGATAAAGCGATTGATTCGATTGTCTTCTACGATCATGACTGTTTTTAACGTACCGATAAACAGCTGTTTTTTCGACATCACTTCACTTTCATTTTGGGAAATTTCCTGGCTTTTAACCGGTATGATGACCTCAAAATGTGTTCCTTTTTGTTTGTTGCTTTTAAGATTGATGACCCCTTCAAACTGTTGAACATAATGTTTGACCAATGCCAGTCCCAACCCAATCCCTGAATATCTTTTTTGAAGGGAGTTGTCTTCCTGATAAAAATAATCAAATAATTTCTGTTGTGTTTTTTCATCCATACCAATGCCGCTGTCTTCTATTATGATGATTAATGAATCGCCTGTATCCTTATTTGGTTTGTATTTGAAAGTTGATTGTATGATCCCTTCATTGGTAAATTTAACAGCGTTTCCCAACAAATTGTCCACAATTTGTTTAATTCTGTTAGGATCACTTATAATGCGCTTTGGAACATTTTGAAAATCAACTACAAAATCAAGTCCTTTTTCTTTTGCGGATATCTTAAATAAATCCGTTGATTGTCGAAACAATCGTTTAGGATTGAAGGAAATTTCCGAGAGTTCAAAATGTCCCGATCTTAATCTGCTGATCTCCATTAGTTCATCAATAATCCGTTTTAATTCCGCTGATGATTCCAAAGCCATTTGCACAAGTGATATTCTTTCATCATGTGTGATATTTGAATCAGAAAGAATTTCCAAGGTACCGATAATACCTGAAAGTGGTGTTCTCAGCTCATGACTCATATTTGCCAAAAACAAAGCCTTGGTGCGATCCGATTCCTCAGCCTTTAATTTTGCCTGATTCAGCTCTTCGGTTCTCTCATTTAATTTCAGATTAAAATCATATTTGATATTTTGCAGTTCATCATTTAGAAGTATATTTTTTGACCTTTCCGATTGGATGGTCTTTTTCACTTCCAATATTTCACGTTGAGCTTCATAGTCATTTTTATAAATAAAATAAATGATACGTGAAAAGAACCAGGCAATGATGAGGATAATACTCACAGTTAAAAAATTGGAAGCGGTGTAATTGGACGGTCCTGTTTTTCCATAGGGAGTAAAAAATTGCATATAAACAATACTTCCCAAGAATAATAAAGCAGTTGTTTGCCATTTGGCCGTATAAATGATGGCAAAAATAAAGATAACGGCTGTATAAGAGGAGAAAAAAAACGATCGATACGAATAGTTACCTAAAAGATAACTGATAAAGAGCAGATAAACTACAGCCGGGATAAAAAAAAGCCATTGCGATTTGTGGTTCAATTTATTTTTTTTAAATTTTAGAATGATAAGCCAAATCACGCTAAAAATCAATAAAATGGAATGTGCCCAGATGATATCATCGTATTCGTTGTTAATTTCAGAAACAATTAATGCAAAAATAAGAGCAATGATTGAAAAAAACATGAATAAATAAAGCTTGGGAAAATTCTTTTGAGCTAAAAAATATAAATAATCTTCGTTCTTTCCCTCGGGTTTATTTATAAAATATCGCTTTATTGTTTCAAATAAATATCTTTTCATAATGATCATTTCCTGTGGGATATTTTTCTTTACTATATTTTACCACAAATAACGGTTATGACAGTTGAAAGACTAGTCCCATCGGAAAAGAATAAATGTTTTTATACCTGAAGATTATTAAGTTGACCAGTCATCATTAATATTCCCACGATGAGGAGTAAAACGCCTCCAATTTTTTTCAATAAACTTTCGTATTGCATAATGCGTGGCATGTATTTGTAAACCACCCCAACAAACATCGCCAATAAAAACAAAGGAATTCCCATCCCGAGTGAATAGACACCTAAAAGAGCAGTTCCTCTGAGAATATCTGTAGAATTTGCCGCTATAACCAAAATTGATCCCAATACGGGACTAACACAGGGTACCCATACAAAAGAAATCAGTATACCCAGTATCACAGCACTCCAGAAACCGGTGGCTTTTCGTTGTGTGTTATTACTCTTAAAGATTGTAAATGAAGGCAACTTGATCCAATTTAAGTAAGATAAGGCGAGTATAATGATGAAGGCACCGCCAACTAAAGAAATCCAGAATTGGAACTTGGATAAAGCTGAACCGATTAATCCTGATACTGCGCCTAAGGCAATGAATATGATACTTAATCCGAGAATAAAACCCAGTGATTTGATAATTTTTGTCCATTGCGATTTGGTATCACCCATGATAAAACCGATATATCCCGGTAAAACCGGAAATATACAGGGTGAAAAAAAACTTAATATACCACCTGTAAAGGCTGCTATAAAGCTTACTGTAGCTGTCATTTGAAAACTGCTTTCCAAAGTAATACCCCCTTAATATACCCTCTATGGGTATATAGACGCTGAAAGCTTTGAATTTATTTTTTTCAAGAAGGTTTATGGTTTATATTATAATATAAAGACTAGAATACTTATTAAGGTAACCAAAAACTCGTAAGAAAAATCGGTGATATTGAATTAATGAGGAATTAAGAGGAAATTAAAATAATTCGTATTACGAACGAGTTATGTAGAATCCTCTTTATTCATCTTATGATGGTCAATGTAAAAAGAAAATTTTGTTAAAACCTATGATACTGTTATAATCGGTTTGAAAGGATTATTTTGTAAGATTATCGACGGAGGTATTTTTTCTCCTGAATTTTTTTGTCAAAAATGAAAAAAAGTCTCTTTTTTTTCAATTATTAAACGAGTAATTGGAGGTTTTCTGATGAAAAACGTTGGAAGGGTTATTATTGCATGTGTTGTGGCTTTTGTGCTGTTTCTTATCATTCAGTTTGTTACTGGACATTACGGTGAGTGGTTTACATCTTCCAAGTATTCCATTGATTCAGCAAGAATTGAGCAGACTGTGAAAGAAACGGGGGAAGTAGAAGTTCATGAAGTGATTAAATACGATATGAGAAAACCTTTCAGGGGTTTGTATCGTTATGTTCCTCCTGCAAGATATGTCAAAATCAGTAATGTGAGAATTTGGGTGGAAGAGGAAAAGGACGCTTATGTTCAGTTTTTGAAGAATAGTGAAAATGAATTTGAAGCCCGCGTATGGATTGTTCCGTATGGTTCTTCTCAAGAAATGAATCCGGATGGAAAAGAATACACATTGCATGTGAGTTATGTTGCCAAGTATGTTGTGGAAAATGGAAATGACTGTACACAGATATTCAGGCAATTTTGGGGCTCTGATTGGGATGCTCCTGTAAATAACCTGACAGCTGTCTTTAACCTTCCCAGCTCAATGATACCTACTGATATTTACACCCATCCAAAGGCAAAGGTGGACCAAAATGGCAACACCGTTGAGTTGTCCCTCAGGCATTTACCACCTTATGCCTTTGCCGAAACAAGAATGGTCTTTAACCCACAGGCGGACATGCAATTTTCCGTTTCTAACAATTCCCTGGATTTAGACAGCATAACAAAAGAAGAAAATAAATATAATCGACAGCGAATGTTAAGAATCGTCATTCCGATTGTTGTATACGTTGTCATTTTAGCCCTTTTGATTCTGGTTTTCAGAATCTTCGGAAAAGAACCGGAAATACAGTATCAGGGTATTTATGAAAGGGAATTGCCGTCAAAAGATTCACCGGATTTCGTTAATTCGGCAGTTGTTAATTTGGTTGGAAATGTAGATAACAACGGTATTTCAGCTGTTATGTTGAATTTATATCGAAAAGACTATATCTCATTTGGCGAAAATGAAATAGATAAAAAGAAGCTTTCGGATGTGCTTCAATTTAAGAAGCAAACAACCGGAGCGGATTTATCCGAAAGTGAAGCGTATTTCTTTAACTTCCTGAAAGGATATGCTGTGGATAACCAACTTGATTTTAGTGATTTGAAAAAGACTTTAAGGAAAAGTGAAAGTAAGGCGAAGGCCTTCAATTCAAAATACAGTGCTTATCAGAGTATTGTAAAGGATAATGTGAAAGCCAGAGGGTATTTTAAAACAACGGGCTATGTCTTTGCTTTGTTACTGGGTATTTTATTGGGAATAGGTGCTGTTGTGTTAACACCCATCATGATTGAACATCCTACAGCTGATCTTCAGATGCTGGCCGCAGTTCTTTCCGGTATTTATCTGTTGACCGCTACCATTATCTTGTTCCTGCCAAAGGATGTCTTCGGGAAATGGACCAAAGAGGGCTTGACTTATTATAAAAAATGGATCAATCTGAAAAAATTCTTAGAAGAATTTTCTCTCATGTCCGAATATCCACCGGACTCTGTTATCGTTTGGGAAGAATTTTTGGTTTATGCTACGGCCTTTGGTATTGCGGATAAGGTCGAAAAGGCGTTGAAAAAGCTGGTTCCTCGTGAGCAGTGGGAAAGTCAGTCCAATCACAGCTTACTTTACGGTGCTTACGGTTACGGATTGGGTTACAATATTGGTTCGGTAAGAAATGTGGCGCTCCAAACGGTCGCCAAATCTTCTTCAGGCAGCGGTGGTGGATTTTCCGGAGGAGCAGGTGGTGCCGGTGGCGGCTCAGGTGGAGGCGGCGGTGGCGCCTTTTAATATCAGGATGTTGAATGTAATTTTGGAGGTCAAAAGATGAAAAGACTCGCAATTGTTGGTGCGCAATGGGGAGATGAAGGCAAAGGCAAGGTGGTTAATTATTTTGCCAAAGATTATGAATGGATTGTTCGATTTTCCGGAGGTGCAAATGCCGGTCATACCATTTATGTGGATGGGAAAAAGTATGTGAATCACATCCTGCCATCCATTTCTCCTGACAGTGATTCAAAGGCCTTTTTGGGAGCCGGTATGGTGATTGATCTGGAACAGATGATCAAGGAAATTGAGATTATCGAAGAGGACTATCCCGGTTTTTCATCAAGAATTCATATCGACCGAGAAGTTTTTTTGGTTTTGCCCTGGCATAAACAGGAAGATGCCATCATTGAAAGTTGGCGTGATAATCCAATAGGCACAACTAAAAAAGGGGTTGGGCCTGCTTATACGGACAAAGTTTCCAGAGAAGGCATCAAGTTTTATCATCTGCTGGATGAAGCAATGTTAATTGAAAGATTGAAAAACGCCTATAAATTGAAGATGAAAATGTTTAATGAAAAACTTGAGATGGATTATAAAGATGTATTCGAATATCTGGTCCATTTAAGAAAAAAACTGGAGCAGATGAACGTGAATATCGCCAGTGCCGTGGATATGGCAGATGTATTCAGGAATACAACAGTTCTGTTTGAAGGGGCACAGGGGGTATTGTTGGATTTGGACTTTGGAACCTATCCCTTTGTCACTTCCGGTTCGTGTATGGCACACGGTGTTTCAGCCGTTGGATTTTCAACCTTTGAACTGGATTCGGTGATGGGTGTATTGAAAGCCTATACAACCCGTGTAGGGGAAGGACCCTATCCCACCGAAGAAACGGATCAGGAAAAGGCTGAAGCGTTAAGGGAAAAGGGAAACGAATACGGTGCCACCACCGGTAGACCCAGAAAAGTTGGTTGGCTGGATTTACCGGCATTGAGATATGCAAAAATCAGATCGGGTTTGACAGAATTAGTCATTACCAAGGCAGATGTTCTCAACGGAATGGATGAGATCAAGATTTGCACGGCATACGATGTGAATGGCAAGATTAAAGAAATTCCCTCATCCTCATACGATTTCTTTGTGGCAAAGCCTGTTTATGAAACGCTGAAAGGGTGGCCAAATACACAACATATCAATTTTTTGAAATACATGACCTTTATCGAGGAAAAGACGGGAATCAAAATCAATTATATCTCCTATGGTCCAAAAACCGAGGAAATGATGGGTAAAAACAAGATGATCGAATTGATTTGAGTCAATGACTCAGTTTATCCCGGAAGTAGAATAAAAGACCTGCAATCAAAATGGGAATGATCATGAAAAGCAAGGACAAGTTTTGATAAGCACGAAAAAAGAAGAAAAAGAAACCCCATATGATGATGAGAACGATTCCGCCTGTTTTTGGATGATTTCTCGAAAAAAGGGTTAAAAAGATGATAACCGCAGTTGGAATATTCTGCATCAAGAAACCGATGATTTGATCGATGGGGCTCCCTTCACCGAAAACGGAAAAGGACAGCGAGAAAAAGAGCGTACATATCAAAAACAGAATAACAAAGGGGAGAAAATAGAGTATTTTTTCAAAAAAAGGTATCATCAACACAGTTCCTTTCGATCTGATTTGATTGTTATTATACACCCTGAGACAGAGTGAAAAGATTTTTTAAAAAAAAATGGTATGATATAAGTGCATCAGAATTTGTTATGATAAAACAATTCCGTAATCATTAGACAAGGAGTGGTTTGAATGAAAGCCTTGATTGTAGAAGATGATACTGTTTCCGTTAATATCCTGTATTACTTTGTAAAGGAGTTCTTTGATTGTGATACGGCAAATGACGGAGAGCAGGGATGGAAGAAATTTATTGAGGCACACAAATCTTCCGAACCTTACAGTTATATTTTTTTGGATATTATGATGCCTGAAAAGGACGGACAAGCGCTTTTAAATGATATTAGAAATTATGAGAAGCAATATGATGTTCAAAAATGCAAGATCATCATGACAACGGCATTATCCGATTTTGATACCGTGGTCAAGTCGTTTGAAAACAAATGCGATGATTATATAACCAAACCCATTGACAAGGAAAAGGTCATTACCGTTCTGGAAAGAAATGGGATTCGTTTGGACCAAAAAAGTTGAAAGATTTCCGGTTTGAAGGTGAAAAGATGACGGATTTTGAAATGGTATTCCCGAGAGATGAGGAAGAACTGTTTGAGCAGTTGGACGACAATGCAATGATTATAAATGGCGGCACGGATGTTGTGGTTCGAAATCGTGTGAAGGGTCTCAACGCAAACAAGCTAGTCAGTTTGGATAAGCTGGAGCATATGGATAAAATCATTGATGAAGGAGATGCCATCAGAATCCTTGCCAAGGCCACTTATTCTCAAATACTTTCAAGCCAAATGGTTCAACAGGTATTCCCAATTTTAGAAATGACTTTACGGGAAATCGGATCCACTCAAATCAGAAATCGGGGGACCCTTACGGGAAATATCGTCAACGCATCACCGGCCGGAGATGGGGTATTGGCATTATATCTTTTGGATGCGCTGCTGGTCATTCGCTCCAAAGACGGTGAAAAGACCGTTCGTATCGATAATTTTATCAAAGGTCCCGGAAAGACCACACTTGAAGCAGGTGAATACATCCATTCGGTCATCATTCCCAAATGTTCCAATCAAACCGTGCATTATTTTAAGAAAGTGGGACAAAGAAAGGCAATGGCCATCTCCATTGCCAGTATGGGTGCCATATACACCCTTAAAAAAGGTATGTTCTTAAACCTGAAAATGGCTTTCGGATCCGTAGCCCCTACGGTTATCCGGGCCGATGAAATAGAGGCCATGGCGCTTGGCATGGACTTTAATGAAGCGACTGCAATCCAACTATCTCAAAAAGCAAAAGAAATTGTTAAACCCATTACAGATGTTCGAGCCAGTGCGGAATATCGAAAAGAAGTAGCAGGCAATCTGATTATTGGGATGTTTGAGTAACCTCCTTCACATTTCTTAATATAAAAAAATATCCAGTGAAAATTCTCCAGTTAAACTGTCAGTGTGAAAGAAAAGCACACTATCAAAAAACTGGAGGGTTTTAAATGAAAAAA
>CAYOFT010000059.1:0-9215 GCA_964403295.1 uncultured Thermotogaceae bacterium
TTGTTGGGGGTGTTCAGTATTCGGATAAATTGTTCTGGCTGGTAGATGATCCCCAGCAGTCTATCAATTACGCTGCATGCCATGATAATCATACGTTATGGGACAAAAACAGTATGGCCGCAGCTGTCGACTCTCGTTTTCAATGGACTACAGAGATGCTCAAAGATGCACAAAAACTTTCCGGCGCTATTTTATTAACAGCCCAGGGAGTTCCCTTCATCCACGCCGGACAGGAGTTTTGCAGAACAAAAGGCAATGACGGCAACTCCTATAATTCGCCCATTTCTGTCAACGCTCTGGATTACTCCAGAAAGGCGGAATTTATGGATGTTTATGAATATTACAAAGGCCTGATTGAAATACGAAAGGCTCATCCCGCTTTTCGAATGAGAACCCAGGAACAAATAATTGAAGCAATCGAAATTCTCAATTACAAAAACAAACGTGTGGTTCCTTTTTTAATTGATGGCGCAGTCGCCAATGACCCATGGGAAAAGATATTGGTGATCTTCAACGGTGGAAGAGAAACGTTCGAATACGATCTTCCCGAAGGCATTTGGAACGTTGTAGTGGATTCTCAAACAGCCGGAACCTCAACCCTTTACTCATTATCCGGTACCATCACCCTCAATCCCACATCGGCTATGGTTTTGTATCAGTAAAATAAAAAGAGGCATTTTATATTCGGCAAAAGCTCCAAGGTCAATGCACTATTTGACCACACGCCGGTCTGCCCCCACAGACGATATTTTTGAATTTTTCTAAGAAAAACAAACAACAATCCTTATGACAGACATAATCAGATTATATGATAAAATCTTAAAGATATTAAAAGTATTTCGGTATAGACCATACTACAGATTGGAAGATGAGAAATGCCCTATATTGACAAAAACAGTGTGTTCATTTGCTCCACAGGCAGAACAGGGACACAGTTTTTTGGAAAAAGAATCTCTGACAGCATCGAAGATTGTTTTTCGGTTCATGAACCTGCAGCGGTTTGGTTATCCAGACCAAAAGAATGGCGTGAAAAAAGCAAAATATTCGGACCATTCAGAATGACCATCGGACAATTTTTACCCAGTAACAGTATGTTTAAACTATCAGCGGATAGAGCAGCCGGTAGAATAGGCGATAAAAAGGCTAGAGAATACGTTTACAAGCAACGTAAACGATATGTGAGTAAGGTCAAGCAGTCGTTATATGTGGAATCCAATGCCCACCTTTACGGCGTACTTGACCTGTTATCTGAGATATTTCCAAATTGTAAAATTATTTATGTTATGAGAGATCCAAGGACATGGATCCGATCGGCTTTGAATACACCTGAGTATGTTCTGTATTCCCCCATCGATTTTCGTTTTTTTAAAGCGAGTGTGAGAGCCATCGACTTTGAAAATGACCCTTATTATCATCGCTGGGAACAGATGGACAAATTTGAAAAATATTGTTGGTATTATAACAAGGTTAATTCTTTTGCCCTTAGTCTCATGCAGGGCAAAGACAATTTCAGAATTTTCAGATTTGAAGATCTTTTTCAATCATCTGACAGGGTTTCAGAATTTAAAAGCATGTTGGATTTTGCAACGAACTTTGAAAATCATCAATATCAATACCACCTGAAAGAAGAAATGATCAAAAAAAAGGTTCATTCCAGGTCAAAAAAAGGGAAATTGCCTGATTGGAATGAATGGGAACCGAGATTGGCCCAAACGATAATGGAACACTGTTCAAGATGGTTTCTTGAATATGGATATGGAAAAGAACAACAATGGCTTATGAAGCTGAAAGGAACAAGTGTTACACATATTTAAAGAAAAACGGATGTCATCTATCAAGGAAAAGCGATTTAAACATCTTCATATTTTTTTATCAATTGCCATCGCTATCGGATTGTTCATCGTTCTGGTATCTTCTTTGGTTTATATCAAACAGCCTGAAGGGTATGTTTTAGGAGGAGAGTGGGGGGTTATTCACAATGGAGAAACCGAAACAGTCAGTCTTCCCTACTCTAAAACCATTTCAAAAGAAGGGGTATACACCTACAAAAAAACCTTTGGTTCTGTTGATGCCGATACCCTGGTAATTCCAAATATTTTAGCTTACGGGTATCAAATCACTTTAAATGGCATCATGATCAAAAAATTGAACTACGAAGAAAACAAGACGGCCAATATTTGGAATCAAACTCAAATGGTAGTTTTTGATAGAAAGTTACTGAAAGAACAAAACACCCTTGAAATAACCATGTATTCTATTTTTGATCACGGTATGAGTTATCTTCCCTATCTTGTTGATCAAAAGGATATCCTTGCAAAAATTGCCATAAGCAATTACCTGGAAAACGATGTCTATTTGTTCTCCATTGGCGCTTCCATCACACTTGGCTTCGTTTTGTTTGCCTTGGGTCTTGGAATACCTGAGAAAAAGGGTTTTCACTATTCCTTTGCTTTCGGTACGATTTTCATTGGTATATATCTTTTGGATTATCAATTTCGTGTATATACCTGCGATCAGGCAACTTATATCTATTTCAGAAAGATTATATTCAGCAGTCTTTACATGAGTGGTTTAATGTTACTCCAAGGGGTTGAATATTATCTTTACGGAAAGAAAAAATACTCCAGAATTTTCACTTGGGTGATTCCTTTCCTTATCATTGGCTTTTTATTCATGCCGGATTTTAATGCCATCAAAATCTACAATAACTATGCCCTTCTGGTGATGTTTATCATGATCCTGCTGGTGGCCGTTCAGATCTATATCAAAAGGGACAAAGCCTTTATGTTTGCCGCAACCATCTTGACCCTTTGCATGATCAATGATGTGATTAAAGTCTTTTTTTCTTTGAACCATATTCATATGATCAGATTTGGGATCATTATTACTGTTTTGTCTATGGGATTTCTCCTTGTGGAATTTTTCAGAAATACCTATGGGAATATGGTGATTGCTCATGGCAAGGCAATGAAAGACCCTCTTACAGGAGCTTTCAACAGGAATATTCTTGAAACTATCGAAACAAGTCCTCAGGATATCATGGTCCTGGTAGATTTTGACGATTTCAAGATAATCAACGATGTCTACGGACATGCAGAAGGCGACAGAATTTTAAAAATGTTTACCGGCAAAGCTGTAGAAATGCTTAGAGATACAGATATCATCGTAAGAATCGGTGGAGATGAATTCATGATCTTTATGAAAAATTGTAGCGAAGAAACTGCGTTGAAGAGAATTGAACTGATCAGAAGTGCAATGACCGATGAAATTGAAGATTATGACTTTAATTTTTCATATGGCAGCTACAATCTTAAAAACGGCGTTTCACAAGCCTTTTCAAAAGCAGATGAATTACTTTACGAGATGAAAAAGAAGAAAAAAGCGACTGAATGTGATATATAAGATGAAGTGAAAGGTGATTGAAGATGATTAAAAACCGGCAAAAAAGGATTTATCAGGTTTTTGGGGCATTAACCGTTGTTTTAACTGTGCTTATCTTGCTTACCATCGGTTTTTTTGATTCCTTTGGTGATTCAGCACCTCCGATATTATTTCTAAGCTTTTTTTTGGGGATTGTTTGTTTGGTTTGTACCATTATCTTTCTCAAAAGAAGTAGAGAGATTGACCATGCCCTTAAAGATCAAAGTTATATCGTCCAATGGGATTACACAGCCGGAACATGGAAGGCGTTTATGGAAAAAGAAGATGATTTCCGAACCGGGGAAAGAAAAGTGGCATTCGTTTTTCTCACCGTTATCACTGTTATCATTTTCATGATGTTCGTCATATTTGTAGAAGAAGAAGCCAAACTCGCCATGTTCCTTGTCATGCTGGGTTTAATTTTACTATACGCCATGGCGGCGTTTATCGTTCCTTGGTTTATTAGAAAATTAAGAAAGCCCGAAGATGTTTCGGTTTTGATTTTGCCAAGAGGCGTTTTGTTGAACAAACAATTTCACAGCTGGGATTTTCCGCTGTCAAAACTCGCCTCCGCATCCTATGAGAAAAAGCCATTTCAACACCTTGAAATTGTTTACGATTTTGTAGATAGAACCGGTCCCAGATCCTACACTATCAACGTTCCAATTCCTGATGGGGTCAATGAACAAAAAGTTCAAAGTGTGATTGAAGATTTAAAACGCTCGAATGGGTTGGTTTAAATTAAAAACCCAGGGGACAGGCCACTTGATACGGGAATCAAGAGATCCTGTCCCCTGGGTACTTGATAAAACATTTGACATTTCACAAAATGCATGGTAAAATACGCTCTGTGAACTGAGAAAGGGGGTAGAAAGATGCCACAGCACAAATCAGCAATGAGAAGGGTCAAAAGATCCCAGAAAGAGAAAATGCAGAATAAAATTTACAGAAGTAAATTTAAAAATCTGACTAAAAAGATTAACAGAGCTTTGGAAGAGGGCAACGTGGAAACAGCTAATGAAATGCTCCCTAAAGCTTTTTCTGCGATAGATAGAGCAGCAAAAATTGGAACCATTCACAAGAATCAGGCTGCCAGAAGAAAATCCAGGCTTGTCAAAAGAATCGACAGGGCTCAAGATCAACCTCAAGCATAGTATAAGTCAATAATTTAACTTGAAAATAATAAACCGGGATTTTCCCGGTTTTTTGTTATGGAATGCCCTTGAAGATTATGGTATACTAAACAGGAAAATTAGAACTGAAAAAACTCACTTAAGCAGACTGCGGGAGGTGTATTATGGCAAAAACAAATAAGGGCGAGATTGTTTCGATCATCGGTCCTGTTATAGATGTTAAGTTCAGCAACGAAAGTTTGCCGGACATATTCAACGCCCTTGAAGTAACCCATCCGGATACGAAAAAGAAATTGGTGCTTGAAGTGGAACAGCTGATTGGAGACGACACCGTAAGGGCTGTTGCTTTGGATTCTACAGATGGTTTTATAAGGGGCTTGGAAGTTATCGATACAGGATCACCCATTTCCGTTCCTGTGGGGCCAGAGGCTATGGGAAGATTATTTAATCTTCTTGGAGAGCCCATTGACAACAAAGGTGGCATTACAACCAAAGAGCGCTGGCCCATTCACAGAGATCCGCCAAGATTGAAAGATCAATCTACTGAAATAGAGATTTTGGAAACAGGAATCAAGGTTATTGATCTGATTGCGCCCTTCCCAAAGGGAGGAAAAGTCGGGTTTTTCGGTGGTGCCGGTGTTGGAAAAACAGTTTTGGTTCAGGAATTGATTAGAAATATTGCCATCGAACATCATGGATTCTCCATGTTTGCCGGAGTGGGAGAAAGAACAAGAGAAGGAAATGACATATACCTCGAAATGCAGGAAGCGGACGTTCTGGATAACACGGTTTTAATCTTTGGTCAGATGAACGAACCCCCGGGGGCAAGGTTCAGGGTAGCCTTAACGGCTTTGACGATGGCTGAATATTACAGAGATGTAGAGGGAAAAGACGTCCTTTTGTTTATTGACAATATATTCCGATTCGTACAGGCCGGTTCCGAAGTTTCGGCTTTGCTTGGCCGAATGCCCAGTGCCGTTGGATATCAGCCAACACTGTCCACAGATATGGGTGAACTTCAGGAGCGAATTACCTCAACAAAGAAAGGTTCTATTACGTCCGTACAAGCTGTTTACGTACCAGCAGACGACTTGACCGATCCAGCTCCTGCCACAACCTTTACCCATCTTGACGGGTCAGTTGTATTGTCCAGAAAAATATCTGAATTGGGTATTTATCCGGCCGTTGATCCGCTAGATTCAAACTCCAAGATTCTGGAACCGGATATTGTGGGACAAACTCACTATCAGGTGGCGCGAGGTGTACAGGAAGTACTTCAAAGATATAATGAGCTTCAGGATATCATTGCGATCCTTGGAATGGAAGAACTGTCTGAAGAGGATAAAAGGACCGTCCAACGGGCAAGAAAAATTCAAAGATTCCTGGGTCAGCCCAACTTTGTTGCAGAGAGATTCACCGGAGTGCCCGGGGAATACGTGTCCATTGCCGACAGCGTCAGAAGCTTTGAGGATATCTTGAACGGAAAATGCGATGACCTTCCCGAACAGGCGTTCTTCATGGTTGGAAATATTGACAAGGCAAGGGAAAAGGCCAAAAAGATCAAGGAAGGATGATCTGAGTGAGCACATTCAAGGCAGAGATCGTCTCTCCTGACCGTATTGTTTGGAGTGGTGAAGCTCAAAGTGTTACATTTAGAACCGTTGAAGGATCCATGGGTGTTTTGGATAAACGAGCGCCTATTGTAACAGCACTTGATATCGCCATGATGGAGGTTAAAACCGAAAAAGAGAATTTGGAATTTGCCGTTCACGGAGGCTTGCTTCGTATGAACGGGGAGGAGTTAATCATCGTTACCGATGCAGCTGAAAAAGCGGAGGAAATAGATCTTTACCGGGCAGAAAAGGCTAAACAACGAGCCGAAGATCTTTTGGCAAAGGCAAAGAACGATGTCGAGCGATACAAGGCAAATGCTTCACTTCAAAAGAACATCTTGAGAATACACATAGGAAAAAAAAGCTGAAAAAAGAGGTGTGATCATTGTTCTATCTATCGGAACCTGTTTATGTTTCCAAACCATGGGGTGGAGACATCTTCAGAGATATCTACCCAAAGGCTGATACTTCGAATATCGGTGAAGTATGGCTACTTTCCGGTATTCCCGGAAAAGAAACATCCATTTTTTCCATCGATGGTAGAGAATACCTGCCTTCCAAATTAATCAAAAAAATAACAGGACACAACTACCCAAGATTTCCATTTCTCATTAAAACACTTTATGCCAATCAGTGGCTTTCCGTTCAGGTACATCCGGATAACAGCTATGCCAAAAAGAACGAAAAAGGGGAGCCCTGGGGGAAGAACGAGATGTGGTATGTGTTGGAATCCTCGGATGATGCCAAGATTATCAACGGTATCAATGGCATTGCTTCAAAAAAAGAGATGCTGGAAATGGTTGATGAGGGAACGTTGGAAAAGAAATTAAATTATACCAAGATCAAAAAAGACGATCTTATCTACTTGCAGGCGGGAAAGGTTCACGCCTTGGGGCCGGGATCATTGATTTTGGAAGTCCAACAATCTTCAAACATCACCTACCGACTCTATGACTGGGGAAGGGACAGAGAAGTCCATACCAAAAAGGGTAGTGAAGTCATCAACTACAGGTATCCTCAGGCAGAGATCAAGGAAAATTTCAAAGAATTCAGAAACGATTATTTTTATACTTATAAACAACAGTTCAATGAAGAATATGTAGGGGGTTTCTGCGTCTTGGTAACCCTTGAAGATATACAAATCGACGAGTTTGAATGCCGAAAATATTTTCCCGTTATCATACCTCAGGGAAACAAAGTCAAAGTTACCGGACAATGCATTGTAATCAAACCCGGCAGATGGTGGGAAAGACATGGTTGTGATTAACATTATTGAGGTGCTGCATGGATAGAACATTTGTATTTTTTAAGCCAAACACCGTTCGACGCGGACTCATGGGAGAAATCCTGAAACGTTTTGAGCAAAGAGGGCTGAAAATCATCGCTATGAAGTTTCATAAGATGACGCTTCACGAAGCTCAAGATCTGTACCAAGAGCATAAAGGAAAGTCCTTTTATGAACCGCTTATGGAATTTGCAACCGGAGGGCCAGCCCTTTTTATGATTGTTGAAGGACCCAGGTGTGTAGAACTGGTTCGGCATATTATTGGAAACACCGACCCGTTGAAAGCAGATCCGGGAAGTATTCGGGCGGATTTTGCCGTTAGCGTAACAAAAAACCTGATCCATGCCTCAGATTGTCTGGAAAGCTTTCAAAGAGAATATAAAATCTTCTTTACCAACGAAGATATCATTGATTATAAATTGGACGTACAAAACGATCTTTAGAAAAACAATATACAAGGAGGAATAACAATGCCATATGTACCAACAAAAGAAATTTTGGATGATGCTAACAAGAAGTATTACGGAGTAGGCGCATTCAATATAAACAACCTGGAATTTCTTCAAGCCATCGTAGAGGCTGCCGAAGAAGAAAACTCACCCGTTATCATAGAAACCAGTGAAGGTGCGATTAAATACGCGGGAAAAGGCAATATTGAAAGAGGCGTACGATTCTTTTATGAATTGGTGAAGAACTACGGAGACCATTCAAAAGTTCCGGTAAGTCTTCACTTGGACCACGGAAAAGACTTCGCCAAAATCGTTGCCTGTATCAAAGGCGGTTATGGGTCAGTCATGATCGATGCCTCAGACCAGCCTTTTGAAGGTAATCTAAATGCTACCAAAAAAATCGTTGAAATTGCCCATGCCGTAGGCATAGGAGTAGAGGCAGAACTGGGAACACTTAAAGGCATAGAAGATAATGTCGTCGCTGCAGAATCCGTCCTGGTTAACACAGACGAAGCCAGAGAATTCGTTGAAAAAACGGGAGTAGATTTCCTTGCACCTGCAATTGGAACCAGTCACGGTGCTTTCAAGTTTAAAGGAGCCGCAAAACTTGATTTTGACAGATTGAAGAAAGTCAAAGAAGAAAATGGTATTCCTTTGGTATTGCACGGAGCCTCCAGCGTTCCACCGGAACAAATCGAACTGGCAAATCAATACGGTGCCGACATCAAAGGAGCAAAAGGCGTTCCTTTTGAGACACTTGAAGAAAGTGTCAGATACGGTATCAACAAAGTCAACACCGACACCGACTTGAGAATCACCTTCATCGCAGCTGTCAGAAAATTTCTGAAAGAAACACCAGATGCCATTGATCCAAGAAATGTTTTCAACCCGGCCATAGATGCCATGAAGGAAATCATCAAAGCCCGAATGAGATGCCTGGGCTCATCCAATAAAGCATAGGTTCTTTGTAGGGGCAACCCTCGTGGTTGCCCTTAATGGACCGATGACCTTGGGGTATTTTCCTTACAGGAAAAACCCCACGCTTCAATAAATGTAGGGGACCACCGGTGTGTGTCCCGTGGTAAAGAAACACTTTGAAGCCTTAAAGCAAAAAACGAGAACAAAAACAGAGGGTACCCACAAGGGGCACCCCTACGAATAAAAAAACAACCGTACTAAAATCCCCCCCGTGGGGGGGTGCCGCCCCAGGCGGGGGGGTCTAAACACTATAACGAAAAAAACAACAGCAACGAAAAAACAACCAAACCAACAATCAAAATCCAAAATTTCACGGGGGTGGAACAACAAAATGAAA
>CAYOFT010000060.1:0-9192 GCA_964403295.1 uncultured Thermotogaceae bacterium
GGTTTAAACTGTGTCCAAGACGCTGAGATTTTCCATTCAAATGGCCCTGGCAACCTTGATTAGCCGAATACTGGGGTTGGCAAGAGATATGTTGTTTGCCAAAGAATTTGGCGCATCACCGGAATATGATGCCTATCTGGTTGCCGTTTTATTGCCGTTTTTTCTAAGGAAAATCTTTGCGGAAGGCGCATTATCCAGTGCCTTTATCCCACTTTATAACAAAAGGGCCCTGAAAGGGGTAGAAAAGGGGCGTAGATTTGCCAATTCCATCTTAACCATATTCATTCCCGTTTTGTTGGTAGTGGTCATTTTAAGCATTTATTTTATGCCGGAGATTTTATCTCTGGTCGCTCCGGGACTGGCACCGGGAGTAAAAGGACTGGCAGTATTTATGGGAAGGCTGATCTTCCCCTTTATCCTGTTCATCAGTTTATGGGCAGTATACGCAGGTATGCTTAACAGTCACGATGTTTTCTTCACCCCGGCACTTTCTCCCGCCATACACAATGTGTTTATCATCGTTGGAATCGCTCTGTCCCCGTTTTTTGACCCGCCTATTTTGGGACCAGCCATTTTCTTTATCCTTGGAGGAGCGGCTCAATGGCTGATGGTTGTGTTTGCAGCCAAGGGGATCACGTTTAAGTTCACACCCACTATTGACAAAAAAGATATACAGGATTTTATGCCAATCTTTCTTAGCAGTTTCGCTGCCCTTTCTGTCACACAGATCAATTCCATTGTAGATACCAACGTAGTCTCAGGCCTTGGGGCTGGAAGCGTTTCACTACTGCAATACGCCAACAGGCTCTTCCAACTTCCGTTAGGCGTTTTTGCCATTTCCGTTTCAACGGTTGCTTTAGCGCAATTATCCAAAAACAGCCCCGAGGAATTTAAAAGAAACCTTGCCGAGGGAATCGAACGGATGGCACTGTTTGTATTACCTGCAACGATTGGTCTGTTCCTGTTACGGCAGGATATCATTGTTCTACTTTTTCAGCGCGGTGAATTCAGTCTTTACGATTCGTTTATGACTTCTGATATCCTCATGGGCTATCTCATCGGATTACCCTTTTATTCCCTTTATTCACTACTCTCAAGGGCAGAATACGCCATTAAAAAACCACGCATCGTTTTTATTGCCAGTTCGCTTTCTGTGGCTGTGAATATCTTTTTAGACATCACCTTGTCCAAAACCCTTGGACCTTTGGGAATCGCACTCGCTACGTCCTTTGCGGGGATATCCGGTTTTATGGTCCTATTAATACATTTATATGCCACAAAAAGGCTTAGAATAAAAAAAACCAATACACTTGAGATCATTAAAAGCGTCAGTGCCACTGTTATTATGGGCTTAACCATTGTTTTAGCAAATTCATTCCTTTCATATTCTGTAGTGAATGTGATGATTAAAATTGTGTTAGCTACCGTTATTCTTTTCCTTTTGTTGATTGTGTTCAAACAAAAGGATTTTATGGTTATTTATCGAAGGCTTATGAAAAAATAGCTTTGATTAACAGTTGACAATAAAAAAAAATTATAGTATAATCCAGACTGATTTGGGAGATCGTCTAATTGGCAGGACAACGGACTCTGGATCCGTCAATGGTGGTTCAAGTCCACCTCTCTCAGCCATAGAGCACCCTAACGGGTGCTTTTTCTTTTATGGAGTGATGCGTAATGTTTAGAGACCCGCGACAAATATTGTTATCTATCCCGGCTGTATTTTTGGCTATTATTTTTCACGAGTTAGCTCATGCCTTAACCGCAGATAAACTGGGAGATCCAACACCCCGATCGTATGGCAGACTAACTCTTAACCCATTAGCCCACATGGATTTGTTTGGTTTGATCGCATTCTTACTCATCGGCTTCGGTTGGGCAAAACCGGTTCCAGTCAATCCTAACTATTTTAAAAATCCCAAACGAGACAATATCCTGGTATCCATCAGCGGCCCTTTGGCAAATCTTTTCATTGCCCTTATCACGATCCTGATTGAAGTGCTTCTCTTAAAACTTGTGCCCGGTGTTTACGATTCTCTGCCGGGGCTCATTCCTGTCTTTCATACCATCGCCTATTTGAATATCGCTTTTTCAATTCTGAATTTATTACCTATTCCTCCTCTGGACGGCTATCATATTTTACGAGAATTAATCAGTGATAAATATAGGTATACTCTGAAAATGTACGAACGCTATTCACTCATTGTGTTCTTCATTGCCTTATTCGTAATTTTCCCATACATTTTCCGTACTGCACAAATGATTTTTTTCTTCCTGCTTAATTTGCTCGTTTAAACCCATCGCGAAATTCCTTGGAAAAAGTGTTATGATAGAGTATCCAAAGAAATCTAAATTCCACCGGCTATCATTATCCCAAAGGAGTGATTGGTATGAAAAAAAGAGGCGTTGTTGTTTTATTTTCCTTTCTTTTGATTTTTTCCTTAAGTCTTGCACTGAATCCCGTTGATTTTGTTCCCGCTGATATTGATTTTGCCCTTGAACTATCCTATCCAAAAACAATTATGGAACAAATCGGCCTGGAAGATGAAATCCTTTCTGAACTGTCAGGAATGGATTTTCTTAACTCACCGATACAAAACGCAAAAATGGTCCTTTTTGGTAAATTTGGATTAACTGAACTGCTTATCCAGGAATTGGATTTTTACGACATCTACGATTTTGAAGACATACTGGACTCTCCCGAAATGCTCCTGAGTCTGTCAACCATGCCCATGGCCATATTGACTAACTTAATCAATGTTGATTTCATCTTGAATTTTCTGGAAGGGGAATTCATGGCAGGAGCCCTTGAAGAAGAAGTTTATTTTATCTCCGAGACCATTGAAAAAGATGGTTATGAAACAAAGCATCTAAGAATCCGTTATTACGGAAATGACCCCAACGTCTTTTTGGATTTGTACTTTGTCAAACTGGAAGATAATTACACGCTTTTTAGCTCCAGCGAAGACTTGCTGGATAAGGCTTTAGACAGTGCTAACAATGAAGCAAAACGCTTTACGGCATTACAATCTTCTGATCCGGACAGTTTTCTCAAAATAGCCAATAACGGTATTAATTTCAGCTGGTTTATCGTAAGACTGCTGGGAATACTTGATGGAAAATCAGTAAATGAAACGATATCAGCGGGTGTAAGGGAAAATACTATCTATGTGGATTTACTCATGGAAATGCAGTATCCACCTGACGGGGCAAAAGAAGTTTTAGAGAAGACAAAAACAGACCTTGAGCATTTTAAATATATTCCTGATTTTCAAGACATTAAAGTTTATGCCAGTCTTCCCCAAACCGGCTTGTCGTTAAGCAGCTTTTTGGATCTATTCAGTGAGGTCACAGGGGAATTTGATTATGATTACTATCTGGAAGATATTTTAGCACTTCCATCCTCTTTCGGACCGGAAGTGGAACGATATGACATGTACTTGATTGGGGACGCAATGCTCCCATATATCCTGTTGAAAGTAGAGGATGCCGCCTTTATTTTCAACCATTACGTTAAGGACAATTGGCTGGAAAGCCAAACTGCAGGGAATGTATCATTTACCTATTATGAAGAAGTTTATATTGCTTATGACAACCGATATGATTATATTGAAGTCTATCTGTTAACAGAAGAAACCAATGAAAGACTAAGTCGCGGGGAACTTTACTTTACAGACGAAATGGCAAAGGAAAAAGAAACAGCCCATCACATCCCGCAAAACCTCTGGGGAATGTTCATGTACGAAGACCTGATTTCAGTTATCATGGATTATGACAAAATGGGCAACTTTAAAATTAACTTGACCCTGAGCTTGGATGCCATTATGAATGAGATTGCCATGAGCCAAAGTTATGAGGCAATGCAGGAAATTGTTGATTTATATCTGGATATGAACTACGCCATACAAGACGAACTGTATTACACACCGGATGAGGAAATTAATATTCAACAAATGCTTAACGATTCCTATGTTTTCGATTATTACGATGATGAACTGATTCAAAGTTTCAAGATTCAAACAGGACAAAGAGAGGATGCCTTTATTTATTATATCTACTACGATGGTTCCCTCCCGGAAGGCATTACACCTGAAGATTTGTCTCAAAAGATTTCAAACGATATTTACGATGAGAATGTTGAAGTAACTGTTAAATCCGGCAAAGTGATTTTAGAGGTTCATCAAACAAGATAAAAACTTAAATACAATCTGATTTAATTGGAATAACTTTTGTATTAGAAGCAAGGGATATGGCTTGACAGCCCCCTTGCTTCTTTCTTTTACGCTCTATACCCAAGACCCTTCACCCCACACTCCCTTTCACCATCCTATAATCTTAACAATATTGCTTCCATAATTTTACGCATTTATAAGAAAGGAGTATCTTTTTTTAGTTTTTTTTCGTTATAATTATAATAGCAGTCTTTTTATGAGAAAAAAACAAATATTCGGGAGGGATAAAATTGAGAAGAATATATACACCTCTTATCGTTTTGATCATGATGATCATTTTATTTACAGGATGCGGAGAACCTGTTATTGAAGGTATCGCTCCTTCTAAACCAGCATTAGACTCTCCCATAGACTCCGAACAACCTACAGCTGTGAGGCTTGATTGGTCTACAGCTTTAAACGCAACCAGCTATCAGGTCTATTTGGGAAAAACCTTGGGATCGATGATATTAATCGCCCAAAATATCACAAACACTTTTTACGATGTAACCGGTTTAGACCCTTCTTCCTTATATTACTGGAAAGTGGTCGCTAAGAATAACGCCGGTGTTACCCCTTCCGATACAAAGGTTTTTTCAACCGGCTCATTAAGAGCGGGAAATTATTTGGAGATAAGAGATACTGCTACAAATACCGGGTCTGATTTTGCAATCACACTGTTTGGAAACATTTCGAATGTTCGTGCCATCGAAATCATTTTAACGTTTGATAACAGTATGATTCAAATGGCTCCAAATGGAACGCTTAATGATTTTGAATTGTTGAATACACTATCTGATGCCCTTGCGATTATTGAAATCAATCAAAATTCTGTTGTAATATCCATCTCAAAGAATTCAAACTTTACTTTAATTAACGAATCCTTTTTAAGAATTGCTTGCGACACCAAGGCCATTACAGGGGTATCACAAATAACAATAGCAGAAGGTTCCAGAATCATTGATGCCAATTTTAACACGGTTACTTTCAATAAAAGTGACAAGGGATTTGTTTTTATCAGATGAAAGTCATAAGGAGGACTGAATAATATGAAAAAATACCTGTTGAGTATAACCATCGCCATTGTCCTTTTAATCGTTTCCGGATGTATGGGTCCCCTGGTTGTTGAATTTGAACTATTAACTGATGGTTTGAAAATGACAGAAAAAGACGGCAAGGTGGCGGTATATGCATCGGAAGCATATCAAGGAATCCAGATAACTTTTGATCATGACTATCTGCCTTCATATCGTTCGATGAAAATCGATTCTTCTTTATTTGAGTTAAAAAAGGAGACACCCGAAGGGTTGATACTGTCCCTTGTAAAACCTGGAGGAACAATAGAAAATGACACATTGCTCTTCACGGTGCCTGCTATAGATGAAAAAAATATTAAAGATATTCAGAAACTGCAAAATATGACCGATCACAGGGCTGTTTTACCCCTTCCAAATGGTATTAGCATACTGGATTTGAGTGTCAGTCCGAATAAAGCTTTTGAATTGTTAATATACGCCAAAAATATCACTGGATTGAGAGGTGTTGAATTTACACTGCATTTTGACCCTTCCAAAATAATCATTGATCCTAATTATCCTGATAACTATCTTCAGAATGTGGGATCATTTGGAAATTCTTTGATTATTAAAAGTAAAACGACTAATTCCATAACCGTCTCAGCCGCTTTTCAAAATGCCGTTAACATAACAGAAGAACTGGCCTTTAAAGTCCGAATGCAAACACTGAGCCAAACGGGTACAAGCCAGGTCTATTTTTCAAATACTTCAGCCTTAAACTCATCCGGTAATCCGTTTTCGGTTACTTTTTCACTTGGAACCATCACATTAAGCAGTTCGTTAACACCTGAATTTCTTGGAGATTTTAACAACGATGATGAAATCGGGTTAGCTGATTTTTATCTTTTTTCAGAAAAATACACAACTACAATGGGAGATGGGGAGTATGAGGAAGAATATGATATAGGCCCGGCCCAGGATTATTTTCAGGGTGAATGGGCAGGTATTTTTGATGTGAATACCCCTGATGGAAAAGTTGACATCATTGATTTTGTTGTCTTTACCAACAATTACGGGAAAACAAAGCCTACAAGTTCCGATCAACCACCCAGTGCCCCTTCTACTCCAAATCCGGTCAACAACGCTGAAAACGTTGGTTTAAATCCCCTCATACAATGGCAGGAAAGTGTTGACCCTGAAGGCGGGGCAGTTACCTATGAAGTTTATCTGGATCAGAACCCTCAACCGTCAACACTGCTTGGAACAGTCTCGGATCCTCAATATGCAGTTTCCGGACTTTCCAACTCAACCACGTATTTTTGGCAAGTCATAGCGGAAGATGCTCTGGGGAATCGGACTGCCGGAAACATTTGGAAATTTACAACTGTCCAACAAACCGATGAACCCCCAACTGAACCGGTTAATCCAACCCCCTCTTCAGGCACAGAAGACCAGGAAACGACACTGAATTTAAGTTGGGATGCCTCAACGGATCCTGAGGGGGGAACAGTGTATTACGATTTGTATTTTGGTACACAGGAAAACCCGTCTTTGAATATTTCAAATATCACAACCACTCAATATCAGAAAACCGGACTCTCCAATGACACGTTGTATTATTGGAAAATTGTGGCAAAAGATGAACAATCCAACGCTACATCAGGACAGATATGGCATTTCAGAACCAAATCATCCGAAAACAACCCGCCATCACAGCCCGAGAATCCATCTCCCGCTTCCGGAAGCACAAACCGGGATACGGCTTTAACATTAAGTTGGGATGCCAGTACTGATCCCGATTCCGACCCCGTCACTTATCAGGTTTATCTGGATAAGAATTCCAATCCAACAACATTAAGAAACACCGTGTCCTCTCCATCATTCTCTATCAGCTCACTGTCCTATTCAACCAAGTATTATTGGAAAATAGTTGCCATGGATGATCAGGGAGGTTCTACTGAAAGCAGTATTTGGAATTTCACCACAAAAGCCGCTCCTTCGGGAACCCCTCAGTACAGAGGGTTAACCCTGGGGTTAACCGATTACGGTGGTGATGGGGATCTTTCAGCAACTGATGATGATGCCGACGAGATAAAAGTTACTTTTGAAAACCTCACCAATGGTTTTACCATTCAAAAGCAAACGGGTTATATCACAAAAACACAAATTCAAACATGGATCAATTCATTTGTCTCCGGCAGCGCTTCCGAAGATGTCTTTGTTTTCCACTATTCCGGTCATGGTTACTATGAAGGTGGGCAATCCAGACTATATCTCAGTGACGGTTCGAATATCAGTATGAATGAGTTGAGATCATATCTGGGTACGATAAACGGTACAAAAATCGTTTTGATTGATGCCTGTGAATCCGGTAATTTCACCAGTCTTTCATCCGGGAGACAGTTGAGCCGACAGGAAAGAATTGACCGGATGGAATTGTTCAAACAAGGTGTAATAGAAGCCTTTGAAGAACACTCCGGAGAAAGGGGCAGTTATGATTCTCCCTATGAATATTACGTCTTAACGGGATCAGCCATTAACGAATATTCAAACGAAGACGGCTTTTTAAATCACGGTTTTTTCACCTTCTTCTTCAACGATGGCCTTGGCAATGTTGGTTCATCGAATCCCAATGGTGCTTTTGATTATACCTATAATGCCGATGGGTACGGCACCGGTGGTGTTCTTGACGGACAAGTCACTTTTAGAGAACTATACAATTATTCTAAAGACAAAGTTCTCAATTACATACAAAGCAATTACGGGGAAACGCAAACGGTTCAGGGAAATCACACAACGGCTGATTTTGTAGTGGGAACTTATTCTTCTTCTCAGAATAACCCGCCATCAACCCCATCCAGTCCTACTCCATCATCCGGGAGTGTTGGTGTTTCAACTACACAATCCCTTTCATGGACATCTAACGGGGCAACCAGCTATGATGTGTATTTCGGAACTTCCTCAAACCCGCCAAAGGTTTCATCCAACCAAAGCTATAACAGCTATAACCCGGGTTCGCTATCACAAAGTCAAAAATATTATTGGAAAATCGTAGCAAAAAACGCTTACGGAACCACAACCGGAAGTGTATGGAACTTTACAACACAGTCTTCCCAACCAACTACAGGTGATGGTCGAGTCGTTTTAAAAAGCCAAACACCCGAGGTAACCGGTAATATGGCTTTTGATTATTACGACGCTTATTTTGATACGGTCAATCAGACACCACCTCACTGGATTGTGGAAAATGCCGGTTCTTTATTCTTCACGTTTGATGGCAAGCATGATTTTTCCTTTCACGTGTATGGATTGATGGAACAGGGATACAATGCAGAAATCGATGTCTATATTAACGGGGTATATATGTACTACGGTGTTCTTGGTGAAAATTGGGGTACTTATACTATTCCCGCAGATGATTTTACAACGGGAGAAAATGAAGTTGAAATCTGGGTTTATTGGGGTGAAATTTACATGGACGAAGCCTGGACGGGTGAAGGTCAAGTCGAAAACACGCCGCCTTCCGTCCCATCCAATCCCTCTCCGTCAAACGGAGCTGCAATCACAGATCAAACGCCTCAACTGTCATGGCTGTCCACCGATGCGGACAATTACGATGTGTATTTCGGAACCACAACCAGCCCGCCAAAAGTTTCATCTGAACAGGCGAATAACACCTATTCACCATCAACACTTAGTGTTGGACAAACCTATTACTGGAAAGTCACCGCTAAAAATGCTTATGGCTCAACACCAGGTTCCCTTTGGAGTTTCTCTGTAATCTCCGATTCACCTCAAACCGGTGTGGACTTCACTAGTCCTTATTCGGGAAATTATCTGTTGATCAACAACGAATCTGAAAACGGTAATGCAACCCAATACACCGGCACTTTGGCATCTGCCGAGAGAAAAGAATGGGCTTCAAGAAAAGTTACGATCCCCCAAGGACTACCCTTGGATGCCTA
>CAYOFT010000061.1:0-9126 GCA_964403295.1 uncultured Thermotogaceae bacterium
AATCCGTTTCTTCCTTATCTCCGTTAACAGAAAAGGCTACAACAACATTTTTCAGGTCCTTCAATTTGTCAGCCACTTCCTCGCTGACCAACGTACCATTGGTGAAAACCTGGAAAAGGCAATCGGAATTTTCTTCAAAAATATCAGCCAGTTCCCAGAACCTTACAAACGGCTCTCCGCCAAGAATAGTAAAGAAATGTGTTCCAAGTTCTTTTGCCTGATTAATGATATCTCTAATCTCGTCTAACGTCAAATCATCTTCCTGAGTATATTCGCCTGCATAGCACCCTCTACATCTGAGATTACATCGCATGGTAGGGCTAATAAGAATCGTATAAGGAGCAACAATGCCTTCCTTTTCCTGAAGTTGATTGTTCGTCTGCATCCATTTGAGACTGACGTTGACAAACATATTTCTCATAAATGTTTTCACTTGATCCACGTCTCTTGAAAGCAATTCAATAAACCATTGTTTACTTCCCGGATTGGCATTTACCCAGGTCAAAAACGCCTCGAATTGGTTGTTTCCGGAAGGGAACATTTTGTCGAGCTTTTCAAGGGTACTGACAAGTTTATCAAAATTTTTTTCGGGATTTTTATGAACAAAGCCAATTGCCTGATCAAGAAGCTGGCCTATGACTGCTCCTTGTGCCTTCTGTTTAAAAGTCTGTTTAATCGCCATGATTTCTCCTCCATTTTTCTGTATTTTCTCAGTATAGATTTTACCATTTAGTAAAAAAAAGTCAAGGGCTCTTTTTTGACCATTTGGTAAAATTTCTGAACCCTTGACCTCTTTATATTTATTCTATTAGTTACGAAACGTTAACGCCCGCGTTTTCCGCTACTTCGGTTAAGAGTTTCTTTTCCTTTCTGGACAGCTTTCTGGGTAGTTCAACATTGACCTTCACATATTGATCGCCACGTAAACCTGTCCGTAAATCAGGGACCCCTTTTCCCTTTAATCGGATCTCTTCACCCGGTTGTAAGCCGCCTTTCATTTTATATTTTATGGAACCTTCAACTGTGACAATATCAATCTCGGCTCCCAATATGGCCTGTAGATAGTCAACTTTGACTTCGGAGTAAATATGTTTGCCTTTTCTCACTAAATCAGGCGGAGTAAGGATGGAAACAATCACATAAAGATCCCCATCTGTCCCCTGACCACTTCCTGCATGCCCTGCACCTGCTACTCTTAGCTTAAGTCCGTTGGTCGCTCCTGCGGGGACCTTTATCTTGATCTTCTTCTTTTCTTTGTATCGACCGGCACCAACGCATTTGGGACATCTTTGCTCTATAATCCGGCCTTTTCCTCCACATCTGGGGCAAGTGGTCGTCGTTTGAATATTCCCGAAAAAGGTATGAGACTCTTGAACTACCGCACCTCGTCCGCCACAATCTGGACAGGTTTTAAAAGAAGTTCCATCCTTTGCCCCTGTACCATTACAGGCGTCACATTTATGATAACGGTCATACTCAATTTCCTTTTCCACCCCGGTTATGGTATCGCTTAAATTAATGCGTATATTGACTGCAATATCCTGTCCCCTTTGGCCACGCGCTCCTTGGGAAACACGTTCACCTCTGCCGGATCTTGACCCTCCGAAAAACATGTCAAAAATATCTTCAAAACCACCGAAACCACCTTGACCTCCGAAGAAATCGTCAAAAGGTGATCCTCCAGCAGCACCTTGTGCTGTTCTGTAATGAGGCGGAACTTGGTCCCCCACAAAACCATACCTGTCATACATGGCCCTTTTCTCTGTATCGGAGAGAACTTCATAAGCCTCGCTGATCTCTTTAAACTTGACCTCGGCATCCTTTTTATTCTCTTTGTGAAGATCCGGATGCCATTTTTTTATTAATTTTCTATAAGCCTTTTTTATATCATCCTGCGTTGCATCCTTTGAAACACCTAATATCTCATAATAATCCTTTTTTGCCATAGTTCACCCACCTTCATCAGAACTGATTCGACTCTGATCGTGTCTCTATTTTTCTTCCGCCTTCTTAACCGTTATCTTAACTCTTGCCGGTTTCAAAACAGTCTTTTTATACTTGTATCCCTTTTCTACAACTTCTAAAACGGTGTGTTCTTCTTGGGAATCATCAGCCACCTGTTCTGCAATCTCCTGTTCAAAAGGATCATATTGCATACCCGGTGTTACACGAACCTCTTCCAATCCATCATTTTGCAACGTCATCATAAATGACTGATAGATCATTCGGACACCCTTGATAATCATAGCAGTTTCTTTAGAAGGGTTTTCTACATTCATAAATTTCAAAGCCCTCTCAAAGTTGGTTAAGACGGGTATCATTTTATCTAAAAAATCAATGGCTGCATTTTCATAAATTCGTTGCTTATCTTTTTGAACGATTTGCTTATAGTGCTCAAAATCCGATTTTAATTTATAGGCATATTGCTCAATTTCCTTCAATCTCTTTATTTCAGTCATCAGAAAATTCTTTTCTTCCTGAAGATTTTGAACTTTTTCTATTGCGGTTTTCAAATCTATTCCTCCTATTTTTTATTCATTTAATGTGATTAATCTTGAAAGATATTCAGTTATCCTGTTACCGGCAAATCGGATCCCCTTCAAATTTTGTAAATAGTCAGTTGCTTTAGAAGTCATCACAATCATCCTTCCTAGTTTTTGTGTACCACCGGAATAATCATGAATAAAGACTGCAAAGGCTTCAAGCTCTCGGGTATTTGTCTCACTTCCGATATTTACGTTTTCGTGTCTGTCAAGTTCCAATGACGAAAACAGGTTTAAAAGTCTTTCATCACTTTCAGTAAAAACGAGACAGTTCTTCAAATCGGATTGTGTTAATGTCTCATCTCTGACCAATAATTCTAAACCGTATTTCTGAAAACGGTTTTTATAATTTCTGCTTACCATGCGGTTTAAAAAGGTAAACACATGATCGTAATCGGGGTTATACCAAGAATAATCCGGTAAATCCATTTGTTCAAGCAATTCTTTTAATTCTTTTAAACTTAAACCTTGCAATTTAGTTGAAAGAAAATGCTCGAACTCCTTTATTGGAAATTTTTCCTCCATAGGCACAATAAACGTTTCCGAAAGTCCCATGTTCGTAATAACAACTACTACCCAATAATTTAAGAAGATATTGGTTAAAGAAATTCTGCTAATCCTCAATTTTTCAATAAAAGGCTTTTCAATAATTGCTAATCCACCTGTCCATTTAGCTAAAAACACCGAAAAATAAGCCAGCAGCTCTTCAATGTTGTTATATTTAAATTCATCCATTAACTCAATATCCGTACTCATTGTAGTTTGGATGGCTTTCATGTCTTTCAAACATTCAACATAAAAACGATACCCTTTATCTGTAGGTATTCTCCCTGCCGATGTGTAGGGTTGTTTGATATATTCCATCTCTTCCAATTTTTTCATTTCATTACGAATCGTAGCACTGGAACAATCCAGATTGGAAATTTCCAGTATCTTTTTGGAACTGACGGGTTTTTTTATGGTAATAAATTCTTGTATAATTGCATACAAAATCATTTCCTGTCTTTTGGTCAATTCATTATCCATTTTGATCCTCCGTTTAGCACTCTTAGGACTCGAGTGCTAACAGTCATATAATATCATTACTGGCTTTTTTTGTCAAGATGAATTCTATCAGGGTTTGTTCTTTAGAACCACTTGTTTGACCTTTCGGTAAAAAGGGATCAAAATATGATAGAATAGATATACGTGAAGCAAATAAAAACAAGAAGATCGTCTTCACATCATTCATGATTTCGATTCCAAAAAGGGGGATTTTCTGATGCCTAACAAAATACCAACTAAAAGAAAAATTCTGGATTCCGCTAAAAAAATCTTTGCCTCTAAAGGATTTGACGGTACCTCAGTAGAAGAAATTGCCAACGATGCAGGAGTCAAAAAGGCTTTAATTTTTTATTACTTCCCCACAAAAGATTCTCTTTTTCTTGAAGCCTGGACTGAAGGTATCAATGAACTGGAAAGACATATTTTTGGAAACACGGAAAAGGAAAACTCTTATTTGTCAAAACTAAAAAGAGTCCTTCTTTCTTATATCGACTTTGTTATGAACAGAAAAGAAATTATGAAATTAATAGAAATGGATAAAATGCGAATCATTGAAAGCCATAACGAAACGGATGTCAATATGCAACCACTCAAGCTACGGTACAATTCATTTATCAAAAAAATCGAAAATCTAATAGAAGAAGGCAAACAAAAAGAATGCATTCCTGACACAATCCCCACAAAAGGCACGGCAAAATTGATTGCTCAAAGTATTGGTGTCAATTCAATCAATGAAGATTTAAGCGTTGATACCATCGTCAAATTTATTATGAAAGGTTTATCTGTCAAAGAAGATTAATAGGATGGCAATGAGCAAAAAAAACGCTTTCTATCTTGATACAACGATTGCCGGATATGAAAAAACCACTTTGATTGTCAAGGATTATGTTTATTGGTTTAAGCGAGACACTCAAACTCAGTTGGTTTTATTTTCTTCTGCTGGGCATCCAGCGGATTTAAAACGATTTTTATCAGAGTGTAATGATAAAAATCTTACAGGCATTACTCTGATAGAAAAACCGATCCCTCCCGAAAGACTGCACCGCTTTTACACAAAAAAAATATTACTCAACGAATGGATTCATTATAAAAAAAATGATATATTCCGCCTTTATAAACTTTTCTACCCATTAAACCGTGAAACTGATTTTGACAATCAACCCATATCCATTCAATATGATGTCCGATATCATGAAAAACGGTCAGATGAATATAAAGGCTATTCACAAGAGCAAACCACGCCTATTCAATCGGCACTGGACTTTTTTCAACCCGAAAGAATACTGGATGCCGGATGTGGTGCAGGTGCACAATTTTATTATCTGCGTGACAAGTTGAAACAATTAAATATTGACTATGTAGGTATCGATGCCAGCCGTTTTCAAATCATAAAGGCTTTGGATCTGTTTCAGGATAAAAATGCCTCCTTTCAACTGGGAGACATCACCCAATTACATTTTAATGATCACGCCTTTGATCTGGGATTTACCGAAAGCACTTTGATGTTCTGCTCCGATCCCATCCAAGCGTTAAAAGAATTAAATCGAGTGTGTAAAAAGGGTTTTTTTGCTTCACTTTATACCATCAAAAACAATCCGGAACACTTAAAGTCTCTTAAAAAGAGACATCTTTATTACCTGGATACAGGGGCTACATGGAAATATTATGACAAGGTAACACCTAATGTATATAAAATTCCTGATTATCATCAAACTATAAATACAGCAAAGCGCTTTAAAAACGTTGTTATGATTCAAAACGATACCGATCAGTTTTTTGAACCCCTTGGAATTTCAACTGCAAACCTTTTTTTCTTCCCTCATGACTGGTATCACCCATCCAAATTGGAAAAATTTTCATACCATCCGCTGATGTAATAGCATTAACATGTTATAATCATCCGAAAAATAATGGAGGTCATTTTTTGGTGAAAAAAATCGGAATTTTACTCATCATCCTGGTAACATTGTCAGTATTCTCCTCTGAAGTATACCTTATGGACGAAGAGTTACCACCTGAGCGTTTTCAAATGTTGGGTGACAATCTATATATTTATTCGGTTAACCTTTTACAGAAACTGAAAACGGATTTTGAATGGGACAATATCAAAAAAACACTGAATGTTCAGTGGAATGGTAATTTTATCCAATTTAACAATAATTCCACAAAAGTAACTCTAAACGGCGAACAAGTTTACCTGACCACTGCTCCCAGGATTATAAACAACAGATTTTTTCTTCCACTAATTGACACTTGTCGATTACTGGGTCTGAGAATGGTCAGTTCGGATAATAAATATTATATTTATTCTTCTGTTTCAGAGCTTGATAATTATTACTGGATACCAAATGGACTCGTTCTGTCTTTCACTAAACCGGTCAGTGTTTCAGTCGCCAAGCAGGGAAACAACAGTGCCGTTTTTGAAGTGATCGGAGCTCAAGCATCAGATTTGATCAACACTCAAAACTCAATGAATGGTGTAAGTGGCTTTACTGGTGAGAATATAGCCGAAAATACCATGAAATCATTCCTCAGATTATCCTTTACTTTTGATAACAATATTTCCTTTGAACCTGTGACGATGGGTTCTACCGTTTATTTAATCAAAACGGAAACCTTTGCGGCAATGGGTAAGGAGCAGGAAGAGAATGATGTGAAGAGAATTGTCATCGATCCGGGTCATGGCGGCTTTGATCCCGGTGCCATCAGTCCTGGTGGATTTCAGGAAAAAGACGGGGTTCTTCAGATTAGCAAATTCCTGGCTAAAAAATTACAAGACAAAGGATACGAAGTCTATTTAACCCGTTCAAGAGACAATTACATCGAGTTGATGGAGAGGGGAAGATTTGCAAATCAAAAGAATGCCGACCTCTTTATCAGTGTGCACTTAAACTCTTTGGACAACTCATCTGTAGAAGGTGTTGAATTATATTATTATGAATTTTCGGAATACAGTTACAAAATACGTTTGCAAAGACTTTACGGCGCCTCGGCTTTGAACGAGGAACAAATTCAGAAAAAGATTTATAATAAAATTGACACAACACTCAAAAGTGAAGAATATATACAGATTATGAATGATGTTTTCATGGCTGAAGGATTCAAAATGCATAAAATGGTTCCTGCCGATTTTGCCGTAGTGGCTTATTCGGAAATGCCGGCTATTTTAATCGAATGTGGATTTCTTTCCAATCCAAGCTTCGCAAAAGAAATACAACAAGCTCAATTTCAAGAAAAAATAGCTGATACGATAACAAAAAGTGTCATGAAGATGTTCGGTGATGTTGAAGAAGAGGAAAATGAAACAAATTAAAACGGGGGAAATTGTATATGCATAAAGCATTACTAGTTGTGGATGTCCAAAATGATTTTTACGAAACTGGCTCATTACCTGTTAAAGACGCCAGCTGGATCAATCCTGTTATTAATAAAGCCATGGAACATAGAAGCTATAAAGCAATATTGGCCAGTCAGGATTGGCATCCGGCTAATCATGAAAGTTTTGCAGTTAATCAGAACAAAAAACCATTTAGCACCTTTGATAACGGGAAAGGAATTGGCCCTGTTCTTTGGCCGGTTCATTGTCAACAGGGCACGCAAGGGGCTGAATTTCACAAAGATATCAACACAGAAAACTTTGATTATATCGTCAGAAAAGGAACCCACCCACATGTGGACAGCTATTCCATCTTCAAGGAAAACAACGGAGCGGATTTAGGGGTTGCTTCTCTTCTCAAAGCATTGGATATTTACGAACTGGATATCTGCGGATTGGCTTTGGACTACTGTGTTCGTTACACCGTACATGATGCCTTGTTTTTTGGCTTCAAAATCAATCTCATTATCAACGCCACCAAAGGGGTAGAAGCTCAAAAAGGAGATGTCAAAAAAACCCTTGAAGAATTTAAAAGCGCAGGAGTCATTTTTAAAGAAGTTTAATGAGGGTCTGCTGAAAAACGTAAAATCCCCTCCTCGGAGGGGAGGACCAGCTTTGCTGGTGGGGTGGGTTTTGGGAAACTACCATTTACAGTGATGTTCCCGTTATTGTGTATAAACCCACCCCGTCAGCTAACGCTGCCACCCCTCCCAAGAGGGGATTCTTGATGCAAGGTTTTTTCAAAAAATCCTTTAAAAACCTTGCAGCTAAATAGGCAAAAACACGCTGTAAATATATATTAATGAGGGTTCTGAGTTTTTCAGCAGACCCTAATGAGCGACTTCACGATTTCTTTGAAGTATTCTCCTCTTTTTTTATAATTCTCAAATCTGTCAAAACTGGAACCACCCGGACTAAATAAAATAACATCTCCGGAGAAGCTTTCACGTATGCTATTTTCAATTGCAGTATCCCATTGGTCGAAAAGCTGCTTTTCAACAGAATCAGGAATCGAATCATATAGTCTTTGGGCACTTTCACCGCACAAATATACCTTTTTAACATCGGTTGCAATGACACTTGACAATTGGGCGTAATCATCCCCTTTATCTTTCGCACCTGCAAGTAAACGTACATTTCCGCCGGTTTTTACAAATGAATCAATGGCTGAAATCAAAGAATGAGCGTTTGTGGATTTTGAATCGTTGACAAAAATCCTCCCTTCCCATTCCAAAAAGACTTCCATCCGATGTTCTCCTGACACAAATGTATTTAAACCCTCTTCAATCTGCTTTGCTTCTACACCAAAATGAAAACAACAAAATGCTGCCAAAGCGCTGTTTCGAATATTATGAGCGCCCTTAAGTTTGAGTCCCGATAGATCGACAACTGCCTTACGGTCATTTATCGAAAGCATCACACGTTTTGCTGCTTCATCGATGACACAGTTTAACCCTTTACTGATACCGTATTGATAAACGCCTTCTTTTTGAAATGCCTCCGGTAAAATTACATCTTTAGAAATATCCAAAATGGCCATCTTAGATTTCACATAAGCTTCGTATCCTCCGTGCCAATCCAAATGATCCTGGGCAATATTCGTTAATCCGGATAAATCGAAATATCTCTTTCTCTTTCTTAAATGTTCAATTTGATAACTCGACAACTCAAACACCAAAACCGCCTGACTTAAGTCCTTATTCATCAACTCAAAAGGTGAATAACCTATATTACCCACCGCATAAGCCTCATGAGAAAGACTTAAAATGTGCTGAATCAACTCCACAGTTGTGGTTTTACCATTGGTACCCGTGATGGCAATCATATGATGAACCGGAGATTTTGTCTCCAGAAACAACTCAATATCTGTTTTAACGTTAATCCCACGCTTCTTCGCTTCTTTATATATTTCGTTATCCAATTTCACGGAAGGGCTGATCATGAGCAAATCAGTATCCAACAAGGCTTCTGAATGCTCGCCTTCTTCGAATGCGATGGCATGTTGTAGTAAGAAGTCTCGTTTATCCTCTGCGATTTTATCCGCTGAGAATACGAAGAAATCTCGCGGATTATCCCTGAATGAATTTTTTAAAACGGCAAAATTACTAACACCCAGACCTAAAAATGTCATTTTGTATTTCATGCTTACGCCTCTTTTTTAGA
>CAYOFT010000062.1:0-9122 GCA_964403295.1 uncultured Thermotogaceae bacterium
CAAGAGCGGTATGAGTGATAAAGTAACTTTGCGGGATGGGGTGGGTTCCTAATACTACTTTCATCCCGTATTTTTCTTCGATGAATCGTTTAAAGTAATCAATGTTTTGGCAAGGTGGATAACCGACCAGCATACCGGTGGCGAAATGTATTACATCCACACCGTTTTTTTTCATTTCAGCGGGAACATATTCTATGTTTCCCCCGGGGCAGCCTCCACAAGTGGTATAGGCTCCGACTTCAACTTCTATGTCTTTGTAGATGCTGAATGCGCCCTCTCTGTTTTGAAGTGCACGAAAACATTTGCCACCGCCACATGTGTGGTATCGATTGCAAATAATGATGCCAACTTTTACTTTTTCCATTTTTCATTCCCCCATTGCATTTTATAATTTAAGTGTTCGCTTACCGAATTATATCATTTTTCAGCCCATTTTCCATTCAAATGGTCCGGTCTGTTCGGACTGGATTCTGATGGTGTCCCCGGGATGTAAAACGCCTACCCCTTCGGGTGTACCTGTGTAAATCAAGTCACCGGGTATGAGTTTCCAATACTTGGAGATTTCTTTCAGAATTTCTTCAAAAGTAAAGATCATTTGGCTAACTTGTCCATACTGTCTTTTTTCGTCGTTGACGTAACAACAAAATTCAAAATGTTCCAGTTCTTCCATACTGTTAATGGGATTGATTGTCCCGATGGGAGAACTGTGATCAAATGATTTCGATTTTTCCCAAGGCAATCCTTTCTCCTTTAGACGCTGTTGAAGATGTCTCAGGGTTAAATCCACTCCAAGGGTGTAGCCCATGATGGTGTTGTCAATGTTGTCGGCTTCTGCAGAATATCCTTCTCTGCCAACGACTAAAACCAGTTCGGTTTCATAGTGTATTTCTTCATTTACTATTCGCTGAATCGTTTTTGTTTCTGAGTTGACAAGGCAAGTGGCTGGTTTCATAAAAATGACGGGAGATTTGGGTATTTGATTGTTTAATTCTTTTGCGTGGTTGATATAATTTCTCCCCACGCAAAAGATTCGGTTAAAATTTGAGATGTGTTTATTCATCCCGGTACTCTTGGGGAATGGTAATGGCAAATCTGCATTGGTCGCTCCCGGTTAAACAGCTTTCAATGAGTTCTACTTCCAATTCCCTTTCAAAGATGTGTTCAAACGGAGCTTTTGCAAACCCGCCGCTGCAATAACACCAGTCAGGATCAATGTCCGAAAAATCTTGCAAGAGGTGATTGCGAATAAAGGGACAGTGACAGGCCATATATCTTCTTTGTGTTAAATCATCTGTTTTAACGTATTCAGAGGGATTGTAAGGAATTTTTGTCAAAAAGATTTTATTTTCCCGTTTGATTCCCCCCAACATTTCCTGATTTGAACGAACCAAATTTACCACTTCGGGGGTTATGATTTGTTCAAACCAGACTGTTCCTTCATCGGCATGTTGTTGAAGTTTTTTTACAGCTCTCAAATGTCGTTCCGTTAAGTACTCTTCAATGGAATCGGCAATTAAGAAATACCTTTTCTCTTCTTCAAAACTCTCTGGTGGGATTTGATGGTTATTTCCTGCCAGCACCCATTGGGCCTCATCTTCCGTTAAAAAAGACTTTAAGTCAACCATAAACGATTTCACAAATTCGGGATATTTTTTGGGCGAGCTGCCACTTGGAAGGATTTTTATCTTTTTGTGTATCTCCACATCCAATTCTCTTTTTTGTGCGATGATTTCGAATCGACTCAGAATGTTTTCGATGACCCCTGAAACTCCCAGAAGCTGGGTGAAGTAAATGTATATGGGGTTATTTTTTTGACTGAGAAAATATCTGGACAAAAAGATGATGGCCTTGATTGAATTTTCCCTTCTGGAGATAAGAAGATCCATATAAAGTTGAATATCTTCAGAAGTGCATGTGGATAAATCGGTTCCTTTTTTTTCTAAGAAATTTTCTAATTTTTCAACTTCATGAATAGCGTATTCGATTTTCTCGCTCTCCAGACCTTTATCTATTAGGTACGCTGTGTAACTGTTCTTTTCCATGATTGCCCTCCTTGTGGCGAGTTTTAAACCACTTTATCTAACTCATTTTAAGCCAAAAAATAATCCACCCCATTTTTAAAGATATCCTGTGGTTCTATTCCGGGAATGTTTTGATATAACCCCGTGCGTACTCTTTCGTTGTGTCCCATTTTCCCCAATACCCTTCCATCAGGGCTTGTGATGCCTTCTACAGAGGCAATTGAACCGTTGGGATTTGAAATTCCAAGAGGATCAATAATCCCATCGGGCGTGCAATAACAGGAGGCAATTTGACCATTTCCCATCAACTGCTCCAATGTTCCGGGTGAACAAAAGAAACGGCCTTCGGTGTGTGAGAGTGGGATTTTGAAGGTTTTATCCAGTTGGTCCTGACTGAACCAGGGGGATTTTATTGACACCACTCTGGTGTTTGCAATAGTGGATATGTGTCGGCCGATATGATTGTATGTCAGTGTCGGCAAATTTTCATCCGGTTGCATGTACTCACCGAAGGGTAACAATCCCAATCTTAGTAAGGCTTGAAAGCCATTGCATATACCCAGGATCAAGCCGTCTCTTTTTTCAAGTAAATCTGTAACGGCCTGTTGTATCTTGGCGTGTCTAAAAACTGCGGCTATGAACTTACCCGAACCATCCGGTTCATCACCGGCACTGAATCCGCCTGGGATCATTAGTATCTCACTGTTGGCGATTTCTTTTGCGAAAAGGGTTGAGGATGTTTCGATGTCTTCTGTAGTTAGATTTTTAAAAACGGTTATTTGACATGTTGCTCCTGCTCGTTCAAATGCTTTTTGAGTGTCGTATTCGCAGTTGCTACCAGGGAAAACGGGTATAAAGACTTTAGGTTTTTTTCCTCTTACAATTGAAAAGGATTTTTTTTCAATGCCGGTATTTGAATAGGTTTTCTTTTTGTATATAGTTACCGGTTCTTTAATGGGTTCATTTAAAGGAAAAATGTCTTCAAGGGACTTCAGCCATTGTTCTTCAAGCTCTTGTAAAGAAATAGTTTGTGAACCTATTTGAATCATTTTCTCAGTGCACGATTGTCCAATCAAGATACCGCCATTTGCTGTTAAAACATCTTTTGTATCTTGTTGGCATTCGATTAAAAAGGAACCGGGTAGTGTTTCATTTAACTTTTCCGGTTTATGATCAAATAAACGAAAACCAATGCCGTTTCCAAATGCTCTCAAACAAAGGTGATATAAAACGCCAGCACGATTCACTGCGCCACATGAGAAAATTTTATTTTCTTTGATTAGTCTGTGCACCAGTTGATAATTTTTCTTAAGTCTTTGAAAATCAGGAATGAGGTCGTCATCCTTTGGACTTTCAAGATAGACCAGATAATGGCCGGGTCCCTTTAACTCGTTGGTACATAAGGTTTCTTCCTCTGTGATTCCCACTGCAAAGCTGATGAGGGTAGGGGGGACATCAATATCTTCGAATGAACCGGACATACTGTCTTTTCCACCTATGGCTGCATAGCCAAGTTCTTTTTGTGCCTTGTAAGCTCCCAAAAGTGCGGCAAAGGGCTTTCCCCATCTTGTAGGATCATCACGAAGGGCTTCAAAGTATTCCTGAAGGCTCAACCAAATTTTGTCAGGTAGAGCTCCGGCAGCTATTAATTGTGTGCAGGATTGTATGATGTTATACATTCCTCCATGAAAAGGACTGGCCTCTGTTAGCAATGGATCGTATCCATGCGCCATTAAGCTGATTGTGGAGGTGGTTGTATCCTCTGTGGGTATATAGGCTGCCATCACATCAGCTGGTGTTTTCAGGTTTTTCCCTCCAAAAGGAAACAATGCAGAAGCCGCACCGATTGTACTGTCGAATCGTTCGACCAACCCCGTTTGGGAAGCGTAGTTGATATCTGCAAACTTCTCAAAAAGTTTTTTTACAGGATCATTTTTCTCTGTTTTTTTTGTGAGAGGATTTGGAATATTTTTGGGTGCAGTCACTAGTACATCGCGATGTTGTTGAACACCGTGGGTGTTTAGAAAATCTCGCCCAATGTTGACAATGGTTTGCCCCTGCCAATGCATTGTCAGTCGTGCATCATTGGTTATCGTTGCCACAATATTGCATTTTAGATTTTCTGATGCACTGGTTTTTTTGAAATATTCAAAATCATCCGGTGAGATGACGATTGCCATACGCTCCTGTGATTCTGAAATTGCCAGTTCCGTTCCGTCAAGTCCAGCATACTTTTTTTCAACGGCATCCAGATTGATATCCAAACCGTCTGCCAATTCGCCTATGGCAACGCTAACGCCACCGGCACCAAAATCGTTGCATTTTTTGATCCTTTTTGTGATTTCAGAATTCCTGAAAAGCCTTTGAAGCTTTCTTTCCATGGGAGGATTTCCTTTTTGAACTTCTGCACCGCATTGTTCGATGGATTGTTTTTCATGGCTTTTGGAAGAGCCGGTTGCACCACCACACCCGTCCCTGCCTGTGTCTCCACCGATTAACAGAATGATATCTCCCGTTTTCGGTTTTTCCCGTTTAACATTTTCTGATGGGACGGCACCGATCACTGCGCCACATTCCAAACGTTTTGCAACAAATCCGGGGTGATAATATTCTTTCACCATCCCTGTAGCGATTCCGATTTGGTTTCCGTATGAGCTGAATCCGTGAGCAGCCTCCGTTGTTATCTTTCGTTGAGGAAGTTTTCCCTCTAAAGTATCTTCCACCGCCTGCCTGGGATCTCCACTGCCGGACACTCTCATGGACTGATAAACGTAAGCCCTTCCGGATAATGGATCTCTGATGGCACCCCCAAGACAGGTGGCAGCGCCTCCAAATGGTTCAATCTCCGTAGGGTGATTATGTGTTTCATTTTTGAACAACAGATTATAGGGAATCTTGCCTGTGGGAGTAGTCACATCAATCTCCACTGTACAGGCGTTTATTTCATCGGATACCACTAATTCTTTTAAACCGTTTTCTTTCCTTTCGATCTTCATTCTAAGCGTTGCCATATCCATTAAAGTCAGCGGTCTGTCATTTTTGTAATGTCTTTCAAAGTCTTCTTTGAATGCTTTGAATGCTTCTTTTATCGGTTCAGTTCCAGGTGCATTCTCAAAATTAACTGAAGACAAGATGGTTGAAAAGGTGGTGTGTCTGCAATGATCAGACCAATACGTATCGATCACTTTGATTTCTGTAATGGTCGGATTTCTTTTTTCTTTTTTAAAGTATTTTTGACAAAGAAACAAATCTTCCACAGACATGGCCAGTTGATGTTCAAGATGAAATGTGTTCAGAGATGCTTCATCCAATTGGATAAATCCATTCAAAATCTCTACTTTATCTGGGATTACAGTTTTGATCTCAAGAGCATCCGGTTTTTGCTGGGTTGATTTTCTTGAATCTACCGGGTTGATCACATAATCTTCGATTTTTTTCTTGTCTTTATCCGTGAGCTCACCAATGAGGGTGTATATTTTGGCTGTTCTCACTAACGGGTCGGATTGGTTGATAACAATACGAATGCATTGTTCAGTGGAATCCGCCCTTTGATCATATTGGCCAGGTAAGTATTCAACGCCAAATGTATAATTGCCACGATTTATTTCGCTTGTTTTTTTGATATTTGCACCGTAATGGTCATTTGGCAAATCATCTGTGTAGACAAGATCGACAACGGGATCGGAAAGGACCAGATTGATGACGGTGGCCAGTTGGTTTTCATCAACACCTTCAATATCGTATCGATTGAAAAGATTGATATGTTCCAAATCATTTATGGATAGATGGTTCCGAATGTCAGTAAATAAATGTTGAGCCTCCACGTCGAACCCGGTTTTCTTTTTTACATAGACTCGAAATATCTTATTCATTTGGTATCTCCCAAATCAAATCGACGGTATATGGCATTCACATTTTGAAGATAATGATCGGGTTTAAAGATGTCATCAATTTCTTGGTTGCTTAAAATTTGAGTGATGTTTTCGTTTTTCAAAACCGCTCCTTTGAAATCCTTTGCCTCATTCCAGCAAGTCAGGGCTTCACCCTGAACTGTTTTGTAGGCCTCTTCTCGGCTGAGACCCTTTTCAATAAGGGCCAGCATGACTCGCTGTGAATAGACTAAATGATACGATTGTTCAAAATTCTTGATCATGTTCTTTTCGTTAACTACCAAGTTGTCCATCATCCAGATGATTTTGTCCAACATATAGTAGGCAATCAAACAAGAGTCCGGAATGATAATCCGTTCGATGGATGAATGGGAGATATCTCTTTCATGCCAAAGGGCGATATTTTCCAATGAGGCATTGGCGTTACTTCTCAACAGCCTGGCCATTCCGCAGAGTCTTTCGCTGATGATCGGGTTTTTCTTATGAGGCATGGCTGACGATCCCCTTTGCCCTTTTCTGAAAGGTTCTTGTGCTTCCTGAACTTCCGATCTTTGAAGGTGTCTGATTTCAAGGGCAATTCTTTCTATGGAAGCACCCAGAAGTGCCAGGGAAAACAAATATTGTGAATGAACGTCCCGCGGAACCACTTGTGTGGAACATTGACAGACTTTAAGTCCTAATTTCGTAAGGGCGGCAGCTTCTACTTCCGGTGTGATATTGGCATAATTACCTACAGCGCCACTGATCTTTCCTTGGGAAATTTGATTGAGTGCTTCTTCCAATCGGACCTGATTACGCTGTGCTTCACTTAACCATGAGAGCCACTTGAGTCCAAAAGAAGTGGGTTCAGCATGAATCCCGTGGGTTCTTCCCAATGTGACTGTGTTTTTGTATTCAACAGCACCATTTTTTAGAACCTCAAGCAACTGTTTATTTTTTTTGATGATTAATTGAATAGCATCACGCATGGCAATGGACCAGGCCGTATCAACCACGTCTGATGAGGTCATTCCCATATGGAAGTATCTTGCTTCATCACCCATATCCTCTGTAATACCCTTTATAAATGCAATCACATCATGTCTTGTTACTTCTTCTATGGATAATATTTTATCCACGTCGATACGGGCATTTTGTTTAATCTTTTCTGCAGTTCCTTTTGGAGCCTTGTTGACTTCCTCAAAAGTTTTAACGACTGACAATTCTACATCCAGCCAACGTTGGTACTGAGCTTCCAATTCCCAGATTTCCTTCATTGGAGATAAGGAATATCTTTCAATCATGGTTCTCCCCCTCTTAGCGTTATTTTTTATAAGATTGCATGTTAATTATCTAAGCTACGATGGAATAATAACATGATCCACATCAAACAACAAGCTCTTAAAACAAAAAAATTGAATTGAAAAACACTTGACAAATGATGTTAAATTCTGTATATTTATTTATTGAATGGAGAAAAAAACAGAACATGTTGTTCTATGAATGAGGTAAACGATGAAAAGATTTATTTGCAAGTCATGCTTCAAAAATTCCTTCTCCAGTTCTTCTATCCAAAATCAAAAAAGCTTCAGTTGTCCTTATTGTGGCCATGAGGAGCTGGTTGAGATTCACCCTGATATCAAAATCGGAGAATTGCTTTGTCTTTTGGGAATATTAAATGAGGAAAAACTTTGGATCGCTCTTGAACGCCAAAGAGAGATGAATGAAAAGATTGGTAAAATTTTAATCTTACTCAATATGATTTCTGCACGAGATTTGTCAAATGCCCTTAGTATTCAATCGCAAAGCTTCTAAGAAGAAAGACAAAGGCAGTAAAACCAAAGCTTCTTTGTAATAATACTCAAAAATTAAAAAAATGTTCATATTAAATGAGGTGCGATGATGGTATGTGAAATTATCTGTGTTGGCACAGAACTTTTATTAGGATCCGTTGTCAATACAAATGCTGCGTTTATTTCTGAAAAACTATCTCAATTTGGTTTTTCCCTTTACAGGCAAACGGTTGTCGGTGATAATGTTCATCGGATTAAAGATGCCCTGAATCTGGCGTTTAAAAGTGCTGATTTAGTGATCATGAGTGGTGGATTAGGCCCTACTCAAGATGATTTGACAAAGGAAGCTGCCTGTGAATATTTTGATCAAAAAATGGAGCTGCATGAGCCATCCTTTGATAGAATCAAATCCTATTTCAAAGATCAACCAATCAGTAAGTTTAACCGAAAACAGGCTATGTTTCCTTCCAATGCCATTGTACTGGATAATGACAACGGAACTGCTCCGGGTGCGATCTTACAAAAAGACGGCAAACGAATTGTTTTGCTGCCCGGACCTCCAAATGAGCTTAGACCAATGTTTGAGAAAGTTCTTGCTTACCTTTCCCGATTTCAGGAAGGGGTCTTTTTTTCTAAAGAGTTGAAGTTATTTGGAATTGGAGAAAGCACAGTTGTTGAAATCATTGAAGATATAATTGAAAATCAAACCAATCCTACAATAGCACCCTATGCTGGAGATGCCGAAGTCAAGTTGAGAATCACTGCTTCTGCAGATTCCATAGAAAAAGCAAAAGAGCTCATATTGCCTGTGGAAAAACAAATCAGGAATAAAGTTGGAGATTACATATATGGAACAGACGACGATACTTTGGAAAAGGTAGTTGTCCAAAAACTGATTGAAAATAACCTGACCCTTTCCACAGCAGAATCATGCACCGGTGGTTTGTTGTCATCAACCATTGTTGATGTCTCCGGAGCTTCAAAATGCTTTTTAGGTGGTTTCATCACCTATTCAAACGATGAGAAGATTAACCGCCTTGGTGTGGATAGAGAAACCCTGAAAAAACACGGTGCCGTCAGTTCTCAAACAGCAGAAGCGATGGTGCAGGGTGTTTGTAAGCTAGTGAGAACCAATATTGGAATATCCACTACCGGAATCGCAGGTCCCACCGGTGGTACCGAAGAAAAACCTGTTGGAACAGTTTTTATAGGCATTTGTATTAACGGTGAAGTCTTTTCCAAAAGATTCCTTTTTAGAGGGAATCGGGAGAAAATTAGAATACGAACGGTGAAGATGGCATTAAAGATGTTGATTGATTTGATTGAGTGCAAGCAATAACTGTTTTAATGAAAAAGGTGGCTTGACCAATGACAAAGCGTTCCGTTATTACTTATAATCAACGATTAACCAGGCTCGCAAAACACTTAAGGAAAAAATC
>CAYOFT010000063.1:0-9005 GCA_964403295.1 uncultured Thermotogaceae bacterium
TATTTCATAGCCAATTCTTGCCCAAAATATTGAAATTCCCTTCCTTCCAATATCCAAAATTCCCGGATGATTGCTTCCAATTCTTTTATCGGAGGGATGTTTTCTTTTTTCAAAAAAGGTCTGCTGATTTTTCTTCTTATAGGGGTGGGAATACCGATAAATTCAAACTGATCTCTCATATAATGCTTCATGGGTATGGCTTTGGTTAAACTACCGTTTTTGTAATAACATTCTTTTACTTGCTCTAAATAATTCAGTTTCACATTTCTTCTCCTAAAGATTGAATTTTGCAAAAAAAGCCAACTTTGATCAAATCAAAGAAAAATACCTCTAATTGTTATATAACATATTATTCTTTAATCGCTCTAAAGGCAACTTTCCTAAATACTTTAAAAATTATATTTGAAGTTTTTAAATGGGTTAATCTAAAAATAGTATAGCAAAAATAGCAAAAAATCTCCTCAAATGGTATTATATTTCATTGACTGTCAATAAAATACATTGAATTCATTGTTTTTCCAAACCATTCAAGAGGTGATGTATGAAAAAAAATGCAATAATAATCATTGTTTTCGTTTTAACCCTTTCACTTTTTTCATCTGAAACGGTTCAGAATAACCCTGATGAGCGTGTGAATCTCGTTGTTTTAACAACCGGTGGGACCATTGCCGGGAAAGGCACTTCAGAAACCGGTTCAGCATATACTGCGGGTAAAGTGGGTGGTAATGAACTAATAGAAGCTGTACCTGAACTAAGGCATATTGCACAGATTACCGTTGAAGAAATCAGTAATGTTCCCAGTCAGGATATGTCCATTGAAATATGGTTGAAATTAGCCAAAAGAATCAATGAACTCTTAAATCAAGATGATTGTGATGGTATTGTCATCACCCACGGAACGGATACGATGGAGGAAACTGCCTATTTTCTGACCCTTACTATTCACAGTCACAAGCCAGTTGTTTTGACAGGATCAATGCGCCCTTCCACATCGATCAGTGCCGATGGGGATATCAACTTGTACAATGCCGTTGCTGTAGCTGCTTCTAAAGCGTCTTTCGATAGAGGTGTTCTGATTCTGATGAATGATGAAATTTATGCTGCTCGCGATGCCACTAAATTTAACACGACTAATGTGGAAACCTTCAAAAATTTAAACGGCGGTCCGGTAGGTTATGCTCATTTTGGTGACATTTCTTATTATTCGCATACCGAAAAATTACATACAATGAATAGTGATTTCGATGTAAAAACCTTAAAGCAAATGCCTCGTGTTGAGATTATATACGGTTATGCCGATTCGGACGATCTTTTTGTAGATGCAGCTATTGAAGCGGAAGTAGACGGCATTATCTTTGCTGGTGTAGGAGATGGAAATGGAACTACGAAAACACTTGAAGCATTAAAATCAGCCGCTGAGAAGGGAATTGCCGTTGTTATCAGTTCAAGAACCGGCAGTGGCATTGTTTATAGAAATTCAGAGTACGATTTTGATGCTTATCAGTTTATTTCAGCCAATAATTTGAATGCCCAAAAGGCTAGAATTCTTTTGATGCTGTCACTTACAAAAACAAAAGATAACCAAAGAATTCAAGAATATTTTGATCGTTATTAGTTTTTGATTCATTCGACAGAATCATCAGGAGACTAAACTTTTTATCAAAGAGTATAAAAAATAACTTTTTTAAGAATTAAACAAAAGAGGTGTTCACATGAAACGACTTGTATTTTGTTTATTCATTTTATTTTCCTTATTCTCTTTTTTTCTTACCTTAACCTCGTGTACCAGATCAGAAAACCCTTTAATTTTTAATTTTTTAACGGATGCCGGAACCGTTTTTGCAACCAGTACCATAACGATTACCTTTGAAGTCAATGATCAGGCAGCACGTGTCTTTGAATACTTGTTGGATGACACGGCAACAGGGACAACGACAATACCAACGATTACTTTTGAAGATATGACAGCAGGTGAACATCATTTAAGTCTCTTTCCTCCGGAAACACCAAGTGCCTCTAAAACACTGTTTTTCTCAGTCAGTCTTGATGGCCCCACTGTTCAAGTCAACACCGCTGACCGTGAGTACGCCATAGATGGCAGTGCTGCCCCGATGGGTCGCAATGCATTGGTTTATTGGTCTTATGATACGTATGATCTTTCAGCACAACGAATCGCCATCCTTGAATACGACGATGATTGGGGTAAATTGTTGGTTCTTGACGGTGAAGGGAATTTTACAAAGATTTCCCCATATTGGGATCCTGAAGCCTTTGAAAAGGCTTGGATTACTCTTCCTGACACTAAGCGTTCCATTTATGTTTCAGACCGTCGAGTGGTCATCAACGATATCTTTTACGATCTGTTTGAAATCGGTAAAGCATATAACATCTATGTACAGGGACAAAGTGATTTGGGAACCTGGGGAAATGTAGGCAATATCAATTTCAGATTGGATGAACGTTACAACAGCGATGAGTCACCGGTGATTGAAATGCATGTCACTGATTTAAGATTGCCTACAGTAAATGCCTCCGGCAGTATTACCATCAATATTACAGGAAATAACCTAAAACAATACTGTTCTCAACCGGTTCACGATTATTTTCAAAATGACACCAGCCGAAACAGTGAATTGATGTATTTGCAGTTTGGGGTGGATTTGCTCTTTGACGATGCTTCTGTCACTTCAGTTCAATTTCCGCATTTCAAACAGGGCTATGATGACCTGTCATTTTATAAAGAAACTTATTGGGGTTTCACTTTCTCCCGTGCTTTTCTAGAAAATGAGCAAAATACAACCGAGGGCACAGATATCCTGGTCACGCTGGAACTAGCTCTCGATGTGTCTTCCCTTGAGGATGGGTTGTATTTTGTAATCCCTTGCAATAATCTTTATTTACGGGATCAGGATAATCGGACCATTGACGGGGTTCAGGTGGACCATTCTATCCTCCGTATCTCAACAAATTAGGAGGTTGAAAATGAAAAAAATAATCATTTACCTCATAGTTTTTCTAAGTGCACCGTTTATAGTTTTTTCTTCTGAACTGCTCCTGCAAGCACAACAGGAATGCCAACGCGTTCAAAGACAAATTGAAGAGCGAAACGCCCCTTGGATGGCAAAAACCCCACCGGTTCTCACTCTATATGCAGCAAATGGTGTTGAAGAGCTTGGTTTTGTTTATAAAAAGTGGGCGGGAGAACTGGAATTGTTAGAAAAGGCAGATTTCAATCAGCGGGCAACATCACAGGAGTCTTTTTTCGACTCATCTCTATGTGTTTATAAAGCCGTTGGTGATATTGATTTACCATCCAGCTTTATCACCAAGCATTCATCGGTCAAAGATCAAGCCAACCATGGTAGTTGTTGGGCTTTTGGTACTGTTGCATCTTTTGAAAGCGCTAAGATGGTTCAGGAAGGAAATACATTTATTTCAGATTCAATCTATCCACAAGATTTCCAAGATGATCGCTATGATTTTTCTGAGCAATTTTTATCTTATCACAATATCGACTGGAATGTTTACAGAAACTGGTTCTATAACTCCGATATTCAGTTGTCAGAATCTGATCCCATTATTCAAGATTCAGCTGAAGATAGCGGGGGAAATAAGCTCTTTGCTACTTATAACCTTATCCGATACGGCATTCCTTTGGAAACCGATTTTCCATACAGAAAATTTGACTACAGTGAATACATCCGTTGGAATCCCACTAACGGACAATGGGAGGATCATTTGGAAAGGAGTATTAAAACACTAACAATCCCTGTAGATTTTGATTATCAATCTTATTATATCTCAAGAGATCATTATGTGAATTCAGTCAAAGAAATCTTGATGAAATTTGGTGCTTTGGCGGTCAGTATAAAAGTCCCTCAAGATTTGTATTCATATCATTCCGGTGTTTATGTCCCCACACAATCCAATTATACAGGTGGACATTGCGTCACACTGGTCGGTTGGCTGGATATGGATGCACTGAAAACTTTAGGTTGGATTCCTGAGGATCAAGAAAGTGTGTTGGTCAACGATCCAAATGGTTACGAAACATGGGAAACCACTGAATTCTGGATCATCAAAAACAGCTGGAACACCGGTTGGGGATGGAATGGTTACTACCTTCAACCCATTGCCAATGAAAAGGCTTATAACAATTGGGAAATCCAAAACTGGATGATTGAAAGTGATTTGATGACGGTTTCTTACTTTGAATTGGATCATCGAACGATAGAACATTTTGATTTTAACAACGATCATACGGTTAATGGTGCTGATTATCATCTACTAGTTCAGCATATTGGAACGGAAGTAAATTCAGTTGAATATGATGCAACCTATGATTGTTCAAGGCCCATGGATGGAAAGATTGATGTTGAAGATTTAACCAGTTTTCTGAAATTTTTAAATACTCAATAAGTTTGGCTTGTGGTATAATTTTGATGCATTAAAAAAACCTCCCTGTAATTTTTTGTAACACTTCCTTTTACAGGGAGGCCTTTTTTTATATTTGGTGTTGGAACCAGGACAAATTATATTGAGCTCTCACAATGAAGGGAAGTTCTTACAGTTTTATCTTATTGTTTACAGATCCACTCCAACTGTGGATTTTCCCCATTTTGAAAATCTTCAACCATATATAAAATGATCACATCCGGTGTAAGTGTAAGGGCCGAATCTTTTGATTCATCCGGTCTGATGAATCGTTTATAGGAGATTCAGTTGAATGGAATTGTAATCACCGGGATAAAAAAGTATAGCCAAACTAAAAAAGCTGCTATGATGATTATGCCTAACCCTATTAAACTTCGTTTGACAAACCTTTTCATCAAATCCCTCCATATTCCCCATTACAATTCATAGCTTATATCATGTAGTACACTGCTTGTCAAGTTTTTTAACGCCCTCAAACACTTTGAAAAAAATCATCATAACCTAATATCAAACATTGTATTGACCCCATACTTAAGAACCAGTTATAAAAGATTAAACAAAAATGTTAAGAAATATGGTAAAATGTTTTGTTGTTTATACTTTTTATTTTCTGAGGACAAATCTCTACTATTTAATGGACAGGAGGAAGATGAATGAAAAATGCTTTAAAATGGACGATTTTAATCGTTGTGTTTGTTGTCGCCCTTTCCGGTTGTCAAATCAAAAAAGCAGAGGATCTGGATTTCAGTATTCGAATGACGCCTGAACAGATTCGTAAGGGCTCCTTTACCGGGGGAAGGTTGATCTTTTCCGAAACGGGTATCAACCATTTGGAAAAAGGAACCCTTATTCCTATTCTGGATATGATTCAGGGTTTTGAGGCTTTAGAGAACGGTGAAGGCTATGGATTTAAAACATTTAAAGAAAACTATGGCTATTACTATGTTGTGGAATCCACTTCAGAATATTTGATAGTGGATTATCTTTTGTATGATTCAAATGGCAAGATCATCGTACATGAAGAAGGTATAACAGTTACCGAAGGAGACATTCTCAATTTTCGCGGGGAAGAACTTCTAAATGATTCCCTTGATGCTTTCCATTACAAAGTGAGTTACGCTAATTTTGTTGCAAGAAACGGAAGTTATTCTAGTGAACTTCAAGGGGCAAGTTTGCTTAGTTTTCCGAATGAAGTCCCAACTGAAGAAGAACAGATGAACGTTAACGTCAAAAAAAGATATCGCACGGTTCTCTTCAGACTTCAAGAAACCGGTAGCGAACCCTATGAGTATACTTCAGGAGTTATTGCCGCTCACGAATCAATACCTTTCCTGGTTATCGATAGTAGTTATTATGATGAAACCTATTCCACCGATTCCTTGATAGGCATTAATGATCCTGATCTACCTGAAATTGAAGTGGGCGATTATATCCTCGACCATTCCGCATCTACCGTAAGAAGGGTCACAGGAAGTATTCCCGGCAATGGTACAGAAGGAACTCAAACATTTGATACAGACATTATCCATTTACAGGAAGCCGTCGGTGCAATGAGAATACAAATCGACGGTGACTTAGCTGAAATCATTCAACGCTATGGCTCCCAAGCAGAAAAAGAGCGTTTAAATGAACTACTTTCCCGAAAACATTATGATGTATGGGATTCTCACGGAAAAGCTTCACTCTGGAAAGGCGAAGATGCTGTACAATTGGAATTGTTTTACAACACCAAACTGGGCATCAATATGGATTTTAATTTCATCGTGAACTGGCATGAAGTGTCCGCAAAAGGTGATTTTTCTGTTGCGACAAATAATGGATTTGAACTCTTTTTTGACTTACAGGGACATACGGCGGACACTGAAAAAAAAGGAACTTTTTTTTCCATACCACTTGAGGTCAGTGTTGAAAAATTTAAAATAGGAATTGATTTTAATATCGTGGCAGACTATGAAATTGAAGAAGACGCAAACGCTTCTCTTGATTATATTTTGAGTATGCAAACCGGGCCCTGTGAATTTGGTGTGCATTTTGATATTGGTGGGAAACTTGCGTTTAAATTGGCAGTCATTCCATATATTCAAACTTGGCAAAACTGTTATGTCATCAAAAATGGTTTTAACAAAGGTAGTGCTGTTTTGGACGAACCCCATTTGAAACAATTGGAAGATAATACCATCAATATTGGTGTTGATGCCTTATTTGATTTTAATATCTTTAAAGCACTTATTTTCAATCTGGATGCTAATATTGGGATTAGTAATTCCATCGTACAGAGAACTCAAGAAGGTTACGATTGGTGGGCAGATATAGGCACATACGGCTCTTTAGACCATTTTAAATTTGGTATTGGACTTCCCTTCTCAAACATCGGACATACATGGGATTTCGGAACCATTTGGAAACAGGATCCAGAGTCGGAAGACGGCCATATCACTTCCATTCCGCTGGATAATATTATGGATCCTTAATTTCCTCTTTCATTTCTATTCTAAAAAAATTAAAAACACTCACTAATAGAGTAAAAAAAGCAAAATTTTGGTTATAAAATTTTCATATGTTCTATTTGGAAAGAGAAAATAAATAATCATTAAACGATTAAGAACCAGAATTATTATTCTATCAGGAGGAAGATGAATGAAAAATGCTTTAAAATGGACGATTTTAATTGTTGTGTTTATCATTGCCCTTTCCGGTTGTCAAATCAAAAAATTTGAGGATCTGGATTTCAGTATTCGAATGACGTCTGAACAGATTCGTCAGGGCTCCTTTACGGGGGGGAGGTTGATCTTTTCAGAAACAGGTATCAATCAATTGGAAGAGGGAATGCTTATCCCCATATTGGATATGGTCCAGGGTTTTGTTCCCATTGAAGGTACTGAAACTTATGAATTTCAAACTTTAGAAGAATATTACGGTTATTACTATATTGTGGAATCAACCTCAGATGCCTTGACTTTAGACTATCTGTTATACGATATAGATGGTGTGATCGTTCAACATGAAGAAGGCATCATTGTGACAGATGGTGATATCCTGAACCGTTCCGGCGAGGCTTTGAATAACATTTCAACAAGAGCCCCGCATTATCTGCTGCGCTATAGTAAATACAATTCAAGAAATGAGAGTGGCTCCAGGGAATTGGAAGGCGCCAGCCTTTTAAGTTTTGCCAAAGAAAGGCCGACAGAAGAGGAACAACAATACTTTGACCCTGAAAAAGGATATCGTACAACCCTCTTTAGACTTCAACGAAGCGGTACACAAGCTTATGATTATACCTCCGGGGTCATAGCCGCTCATGAAACGGAACCCTTTTTAATCATCGAAAGCAGGCACTTTGACGATACCCATTCAGATGAGGATTTTATCAAGATTAAGGATCCGGATGTTCCCGAAATTGAAATCGGTGATTATATCCTGGATAATGCCACATCAACAGCGCTTGTTGTAACCGGTAAGGCTGCTTCCGATGATCCTGATGGCTTTCAAGTATTCTTCACAAATGAGTTACATATCCAAAAGGTAGTTGGAGCCATGCGTATCCAAGTTGAAGGAGACCTGGGTGAAATGATTCAACGGTATGGTTCAGATGAGCAAAAAGAACGTTTGTATCAACTCCTGTCAGAAAGATCGGATTACAATATCTGGGATACTAAGGATAAAGTCTCTTTATGGAAAAATGACGGGCCTGTAGAACTTGATTTGTCTTATGATCTTCATCTGGGAGCAAATATGAACGTCACAACAGAAGTGACATGGGATAGAGTATCAGCCAGCGGGAATTTTTCAATTGATTCGAAAAACAATTTGGATCTGATTTTTAAGTTGTTGGCCGTTGATCCAGGTTCTGATAAAGTGGGGAAATTTATCACCGTTCCCCTTAAAATCCCCATCGAAAAATTCACACTGGGGGTTACATTAAGCCTGGTATCCCATTATGAATCCGAACAAAGCACCTCTACCATCCACTATGAAACAGATATGCAAACCGGTCGTTGTGAATTTGGCGTCTCTTATGATGTGGGGGTAAAACTCACATATATTTGGGGATTTATACCCGTACCTCAAGCCTGGTGTAACTGCCACGAGATTTATGAACCTTTTAGCGGTGCTTCTTTTAAATTTACAGACACCAAGATCAAAGAATTAAAGAAAAACACACTTAAAACCGGTCTGGAGGCGTTGTTTGAATTGAATCTTTTTGGTGCCATCACCTTCAATTTGGATGCAAATCTGGGTATCGCCCTTGCCGTTAATAAAAAGGCCTTTCAGGATTACGACTGGTGGGCGGATGTGGGTGTATACGGTTCTTTGGACAATTTAAAATTTGGGATTGGCGTTCCTTTTACACCGATTGGGTATCAATGGCCTCTGGGAACCATCTGGACATTGGATCCTGAATCGGAAGAAGGTCATATTGTTTCCATCCCCTTAGATAATCTGATGGAATAAAATCAACAAAAGCAGTACTATCAGGTAAGCATGTTGGCAGATAACTGCTTTTCTGTTTGTCATCATGTTAATTTATTTTGTTTTTTAATTTTCTCAATTTTGCTTGTGGTAAAATCATA
>CAYOFT010000064.1:0-8894 GCA_964403295.1 uncultured Thermotogaceae bacterium
CTTCTTTCACGGAAGAAATAAGCTGTTTCGGACTAAAAGGCTTTGTCAATACACCCAAAGCTCCCAGAGATATCGCTTTATCCTTATCGTCTTCTCCCCCTTTGGCTGTTAATATTAATACCGGAATACTGTTAATGGCATCATCCTTTGATTTTTCTATCAAAACTCCGAAGCCATCAAGTCTTGGCATCATGATATCCAAAACGATCATATCGGGTTTAAACTCCCGCATTTTTTCGATGCCATCAACGCCATCTACAGCCTGTTGTATTTCATAGCCCGCTTTTTTCAAATTAAAAACGATGATATTCCTCAATACCGGGGAATCATCTACAACCAAAACCTTTTTCGACATCATTGCCTCCCATGTAAATCAAATACTTCACTTACGGGAATACAGGATTCACGTTTACGATAAACTTCCCTCAGTAAAGGCAAATAGAATAATCTTGGAAACCTCTCTCCGTAAAGGGTTTGCATGACATCTCTGTAATCCAACCATTTTTTCTCCACTGTTCTATATTCTATCATAAAAAAGGCTTTATCAAGAATCACACAATCGCTTTCCAGCGCCCGTTCCTGAACAAACCGTGCAATCTCCAGTCTTTTATCATTATTAATTTGATCCTTAATGATGATTCGGAAAGACCACAAATCCAAATAATTGTTAATTTTTTCCCCTGGTTTCATCTGCCAGATACCTTTCATTTTTAAGCCCGGCGGAGATTTGTCGTTAAATCCTTTCATCAGTTCATTGGTAGAAAGGCCATCCTTCGTTAACCTTACAACAAAATAAATAGCCTGAGAAATCAGCCCTGTGGGTAATGCTCTTGAAAAAGTCAACTTTGGCTTGGGATGAAATCCTTGTGTAAACCATAAAGGAAAATCCGCTCTTCTCATGGTTCTTTCTGTTGCAGTAATCCATTCCCGATGCGACAGAAAACGTAAAACACCTGTTTTCGTTGCCTTGCATAAATAGGAAAAATGTTCGGATGATGTTACTTTTTGACTTTCATTATTTCCTGGGATCATATGCCTCTTTTGCCCTTTTAACTTCCTTGAGTAACTCCTCAAAACCTTCCAAGATATTGATTTCATATTTTTGTGAATCGTTTCTCAATTTAAGTTCGACTTTTGACTTTTTTACACCTCTGCCAACCGTCACTCTAATGGGAATTCCGATTAAATCGGCGTCTTTAAACTTGGATCCCGGTGAATTTTCTCTGTCATCCAGGAGCACTTCTTCTCCCTCTGCTTTCAGCAGATTGTATATGGCTTCTGCCACTTGGGATTGATCATCATCTTTGGGGTTAATCAACGTAATGATAATATGGTAAGGTGCCAGAGACAATGGCCAGAGTATTCCATTTTCATCGTGAAGCTGTTCTACAACGCCGGCAATACTCCTTGAAATACCCCATCCATAGCAACCCATATAAAACGGGTATTGTTGTCCGGATTCATCTGTAAAATTTGCATCCAGAGATTTCGAATATTTTTGGCCCAGCTTAAACACCTGTCCCATTTCAATTCCCCTTGTTTCATCCAAAGGGTTGGAACAATTTGGGCAGGCATCACCTTTTGTTACCATCTTAATATCATACCAATAGTCTACCTGAAAATCCCGTTCCAGATTTGTGTGAATGAAATGGGTATCCTGTTTCATGGCACCGGTCACAAAATTAGTTAATCCCTTTATACTTAAATCACCAACAATTTTCGCATGTTCCTTATTAAGGCCAACAGGGCCTATAAAGCCGATAGGTGTTGCGAAATCTTTTAAAACATCATCAGGTTGTGCCAATTCCATTGTCTGATCACCGACCTGGGCTTTCAATTTGGCGATGTTTATATCCAGATCCCCTCTGATTAACGCAAGGATATATCCTTCTCTGCCTTTAAACAGCAAGGATTTTACAATTTTCTTCTTATCTACTTTCAAAAAACCAGAGATTTGTTCGATTGTTTTTTGGTCAGGCGTACTAACTTCCTTCAGTTCAGACATTTGCTCTTGAGGATATTGATAATCCGCTTTGTACTCCGCTCTTTCATCCGTTGCTTTATAACCGCAAGCTTTGCAGGTTAATAATGGCGATTCACCATTTTCAGCCAGTATCACAAACTCATGGGTATCACTACCCCCGATTGCACCTGAATCAGCCTCAACCGCCATATAATCCAATCCCATTCTTTCCAGGATTTTCTCGTAAGCACGGTACATTCGATCATACGTCTCATCCAATGAAGCCTCATTAGTATGAAAGCTGTAGGCATCTTTCATGATAAATTCCCTGGCTCTCAATAAACCAAACCTGGGCCTGATTTCATCTCTGTATTTCGTGTTGACCTGGTAAAGATTTTTAGGAAGCTCTTTATAACTCACCAGCTCATTTTTTATCGTGACTGTTATCATTTCTTCGTGGGTGGGACCCAGTGTAAAAGCTCTATTGTGCCGATCTTGCAGCTTCATCATTTCCGGTCCGTAATCATCCCATCGTCCGGATTCTTTCCAAATATTAGCCGGTTGGGCAATTGGCATCAGTAATTCCTGACACCCCGCAAGATCCATCTCCTCCCGTACAATTCGAGTTATCTTTTGAAGTACCCTGTTGCCAAGGGGTAAATATGTAAAGATACCGGCAGCTACTTTCCTGATAAACCCCCCTCTGACCAGATATTCATAACTAATCAGATCGGAATCAGCCGGAGCTTCTTTTATCGTGGGGGCATATAGCTCTGAAAATCTCATAAACGTCACCTCTGCAGAAGTTTAAAAATTACTGCCCGATTATATCATGAAGGTGGCATAAATCGTTGTTATTTTTCACTGTTAACCATTCTAAATGAGAGGGCTTTAAAAGACAAAGAAATTTGAACGTCTTCTATCATGATATCTTTGGGAGCTTTCAAGCGTTTTGGAACAAAATTGACGATTCCTTTTATGCCGAGTTGGATAACGGAATTCAGTATTTTCTGAGCAACATCCGAGGGAACACACAAAACACCGATGTCAATGGCTCTTTCTTTGATAATCTTTTCCATCTCACTGACATCTTCGATCATCAGGCCCTCATCGATTGTTTTACCAATTTTTTTGTCACTCACATCAACAATCCCTCTTACTGTAAAACCATCCTGCAGCAGTCCGGGATAATTCGCCAATGCTCTCCCTATTTTACCAGCACCGATAATTAGAACATTCCAACGCTTATCGATTCCCAATATCTTTTCAATACTTTTCATTAAATCAATGACATGATAACCAGTACCCCTTTTTCCAAATCCGCCAAAATAAGAAAGGTCCTTTCTAATCTGACTTGGTTTCAAATCAAGCATACGTCCCATGGATGATGATGAGATGGTTTCAGCTCCGTTTTTATGATGTTCTTTTAAAACTCTATAATAAATGGCCAATCTTCTTGCCACTGGTTTAGGTATTTTTTCAAACATTTGTTCACCTCATTGTGGTAAATTTCACAATTAGAATTATAACATATGATTGTTCAATATCCAGACTTTTTTATTTCGGTTTTGAAATCAACTTCGTTTTGTGTAAAATAGAGATGAGGTGATGAAGAATGAAAAACAGGATATTTAAGAAATTAGGAATCGAAACTTCGGTTTTTGGAATGGGTTGCATGAGATTGCCCCTGCAAGAAAGCGGCAAGCCTGAAGACATTGATGAGCCTGAGGCAATCAGGATGATCCGATATGCTATTGATAATGGTGTGACCTATATTGACACAGCTTACCCCTATCACAGCGGAAAGAGTGAATTTGTTGTGGGAAAGGCACTAAAAGATGGGTATCGGGAGAAAATCAAACTTGCCACCAAATCTCCCGCCTGGTTAATCAAGGAACACAGTGACTTCGAAAAATACTTGGATGAACAATTGGAAAGATTGCAAACGGATTATGTTGATTTTTATCTCCTTCATGCCATGAGTAAAGAAAGATGGGAGAAGATGAAGGAGTTTAACGCTATCGGTTTTCTAAAGGATATGAAAAAGAAAGGTAAAATCAAATACTGTGGTTTCTCATTCCACGATCATTACAATACTTTTAAAGAAATCGTTGATTATCACGACTGGGATATGTGCCAAATTCAATTGAATTTCTACGATCAGGAATATCAGGCCGGTGTGAAAGGTTTAAAATACGCTGCTTCCAAGGATATACCTGTGGTCATTATGGAACCTTTAAGAGGCGGTAATTTGGCGGATGTCCCCTCACAGGATATTATGGATCTGTGGAATCGAGCGAAAACAAAAAGAAATCCTGTAGAATGGGCCTTTGCATGGCTATACAATTTTGAGGAAGTCAATGTCATTCTCAGTGGTGTCAGCACGATGGATCAGTTGAAGGAAGACATTGACATTTTTGAGAAAGCTGAACCCAATACACTTGATCAGTCTGAACTGGACTTGGTCCAGCAAGTCAGAGATTTGTACATGGAAAAGATCCAAGTCAAATGTACCGGCTGTGACTACTGTAATGGATGTCCGCAAAAAGTTGCAATTTCAATGATCTTTGATTTATACAACAAAGCACATATGTACGGTAATAAAGAAAAATATGTCAAACAGTATAATGATTTTCTGGTGAAGGGGCAACATGATGCCTCACAATGTGTGGAATGTGGTCTCTGTGAATCCCTTTGCCCTCAAAATATTCCAATCATACAAGAATTAAAGAAGGTACACAGTTATTTCACTGAGTGATATCTGACAACAAGCGGACAAATTTGTCCGCTTGTTTCTTAAAAGGAAAGAATAACCGTTCGAATGCTTAACACGATGATCAGTATCCCCAAAATCAGCATCAGGGCTTTGGGTTTGATTTTCTTGGTAAAAAAAGCCGCCAGCGGTGCTGCGCACCCTCCACCAACAATCAATCCAGCAATTACATACCAATTAAACTGCGAAATAAGCGTCAAAAATGCGGCAACTTCAGCAATGGTTACAAAAAATTCCGATGCGTTAACACTTCCAACGGTATGACGGGGACTTTTCCCATCAGCAACTAGTGTCGTAGTTACAATCGGACCCCAACCGCCGCCTCCCATGGCATCAAAGAAACCTCCAAGCAGTCCCAATAAAAAGAAATGCCGTTTTCTGACAAAGAATTCCCTTATTTTCCCATTTGAACGGAATACTTTCAACAAAATTCTGATTCCCATCAATCCCAAGTACACTCCGATTATAGGTTTAATAATATTCGAAGGAATTTGTGTCAGCAAATAGGCCCCTAAGACCCCTCCAATGATTCCCGGTATAACCAATCGTTTAAACAATGATTTATCAACGTTTCCTAATTTAAAATGTGAAAAACCTGAAATCAACGTGGTAAAGATTTCAGCAAAATGAACCGAAGCGCTGGAAATAGCAGGCGTCACTCCCAATCCCAGTAACATAGAGTTTGAAGTCACTCCGTACGCCATCCCAAGTGCACCATCTACAACCTGTGCAAAAAATCCCACAACAACGAATAACCAGAATTCGTTCATAAATTCCCTCCTTCAGAATATAACACTCTTATTAGAGTGTTATATTATACTCCTTTCAGAGGGTTTATGTCAAAAATTGGAAATTACTAATTTAGTTAGGGGCTGCTGAAAAGCTCAGAACACCCACTAATATAGTGTAACAGAAATCCCCTCTTGGGAGGGGATTTTTCGTTTTTCAGCAAGCCCTAACATACAACATTGAGGAAAAAATAAAAAAGGGACGATTTTTATTCGTCCCTTTTTTATTTTTATTGTTATAGTTTTAATGTTTTATATCGATATATTTTTCATCCCCGCTGGAAGATTTCAACCGGATGGTTTTCTTCTTCAAATCATGATGCGTGGTAATGTATCTGACTGTGGCACTGGGCATTCTCATTGCGATCGATTCGGTTATTGCTTTACCGTGTACGAACTTCACACCATTAAGAAAATCACCTTTGGTAACACCCGTTGCTGCAAAAATAACATGTTCCCCGCCTACTAAATCCTCTGTATGGTATACCTTTTCAAAATCCCAGCCCTGTTCGGTGAGTGAGTTCTTTTCTTCTTCAGTTTGTGCCCAAAGTTTTGCCTGCAGTTCGCCACCCAGCGTTCTCAAGGCAGCGGCAGCCAAAACACCTTCAGGAGAACCCCCGATACCAATGCAGATGTTTACCCCACTGTCTGGAGTTGCTGTTGCAATGGATCCTGCTATATCACCATCACTGATGAGTTTGATTCTGGCTCCGGTGGTTTTTATTTCGTCGATGATCTCTTTATGCCGATCCCGGTTTAGAATAACAACGGTAATTTCACTGACTTCAACATTTAAAACAGCTGCAGCAACCTTAAGATTTTCCCTTATGGGAGCGTTTATATCCAATTTGCCTTTTAATTCGGGCCCCACTGCCAGTTTTTTACAATAGAATGTTGGCAATGATGTCATCTGTCCATGTTCTGCCGCTGCCATAACAGCGATACCGTTGGGTAAACCGTAGGCAACCAGTCTTGTGCCGTCGATAGGATCAACGGCAATATCCATTTCCGGTGCATCATCAACATAGCTGCCAACTTTCTCACCCTTAAACAACATTGGCGCTTCGTCTTTTTCGCCTTCACCAATAATAACCGTTCCTTTGATATCTATATAATCCAACATACCTCTCATGGCATCAACTGCCGCTCCATCCACAGCCTCTTTATCTCCAAATCCCAAATAGCGACTACTCATTAAAGCCGCAGCTTCTGTTACACGCACAAAATCCAAAGAAAATTCCGGATACATTTCCTTTGACATCCCTCAACCTCCCCGTAAGATAATGACATATCTAATATTTGTTACTCGATCACAGCAAATTATAACATTTTATCTTTTTTTATAGTAAATAGACAAGTCTTCAACAATACCTTCAAGAATGCCTTTCTTTGCAGTCATTACAGACTCATATTTCTTTTCTTCCGGAGTTAGAGCACCTCTCGTTTCCGTAATCGCCTCTAGTTTTTTCAGTTCATTTTCATGATCCAACAGTTCCATTTGAAAATTTAAAAATACTTCGTTAAAGGTACCTGGTTCTTTGGATGCAAGTTCTTTCAAAAACGCTTCATTTTTTAAGGACATCTGATTACCTCCTGATTGAGTTTATAAAATCCCCGCTAAAAAGCGGGGATTTTTTTTATTGTGTACAATAAACTTTAAAGTCAATATCTTTAAAAATAGGATCTAACCATTCAACCTTTTGCAGCTCTTCTGTGTTGATATTATCGTTGGTGATTTCATTGTATAGCTTTAAGAATCGATCCACATGCTGTTTTGTTCTATTGGAAGCGTATTCAACGGTTGTACCTGTGGTCATGATAAAAGCCCAATCACTGGACTGTGCCAGGAGTAATTCCCTGGCTGCCTGATTCAAAGCCCTGATTTTAATTTCATCTTCAACGTTCTTGTAAGTATTGGCCAATTCACCCATTTTTTCGATGAGATGATCCAAATGTTTGTATATCCAATCGTTTGACCCATTTAGCCAAACTTCATTATACCCGTTGGCACCCCAAGTAGAATCACCCGGAGTGTCTATTTGGACTGATTTTAATTTGTTTTCAATGAAAACGGGTGGTGTGATGGGCTCAATAACGTCCATTCGACTTAAAGCTCTGAAGAAATGTTCAATAAAGGCGGGGCCTTCAAACCACCAGTGTCCGTACAATTCAGCATCAAAAGGGGCCACAATGAGTGGTTCAACGCCATCAAAAACATCGTAAAGATGGGCAATCTGAGCTGCTTTTTTTTGAGCAAAATCATTGCCGTGGGCCCTGGCTGCTTCCATGGCTTCATCAATATCGTAATAATCCTTTTTGCCCAGATCAACACCTGTGCCGGTGACTTTGTAATACTTGATACCGGTGTTGGAACGCACACCACAACTATCCAGATAATCTTTTATGTACTCCTGCTCTCGGTCAAAACCTACATCTCGGTAAAATTCCCGGTATCTGAAGTCTCCCGGATAACCACTTTCAGCACTCCAAACCTGCTCACTGGATTCAGGGTCTCTTCCAAACGCAAAAACCCCATTTTCAGTGATCAACGGCCTGTAAACCCCATATCTCGGTGGTGTGTCCGCATACCAAATCCCATGAGAGTCCACAAAAAAGTATCGTATATCTTCTTCCGCCAGATATTTATCTAAACCAGCTGTATAACCGCATTCAGCCAGCCAAATTCCCTTTGGATTCTCACCGATGTGATTTTTGTAGGTTTGTTTCCCGGTTTTTACCTGTGCTCTAACGGCATTGGGATATCTGTCCATTAAAGGAAGAAATCCATGAGTGGCATTACAGGTAATAATTTCTAAATTTCCGCTTTCGTAGAACCGTTTAAAGCCATTCAAAATCCTGGACCCATATTCATCTCTGAAGATTCTCAACAGGTCTTTAAAATCCTCATGATAATATTTTGCCATTTTATGTTTTTTGGGGTTTTCTTCTCTCGTTTTTTCAATTTCTTTAGCCGACAGATCAATCAAAGCCTTTAGATGACGTATGTATTTTTCCTGTAAACTTTTGGAATCCAGCATTTCCATTAGGGGAGGTGTTATGGACATGGTAACTGCAAAGGGTATCTGATCATTTTCAAGTCTTTCAAAGGCTCTGAGCAAAGGTATGTATGTTTCGCTTATGGCTTCGAACAACCATTTTTCTTCCATGAATTCTTCAAAATCCGGATGATGGATATACGGTAAATGGGCATGTAAAACCAATGAAAAATAACCTTTTGTCATGATTATTCACCTTCCCCCTTTTTCTGGGTACTGCCGGACATGAAATTCAAAAAAGAACCTCCGCCTGAGGTAATCGTTTGTTTGCTGAATTCATGCGGGAAGAATGAAGATCCACCGACTGCTTTAAG
>CAYOFT010000065.1:0-8845 GCA_964403295.1 uncultured Thermotogaceae bacterium
ATGCAGCAACCATGTAATATGCGCCATGATAAAGATTTACAACACCGGCAACACCAAATGTCAACGAAAACCCAAGCGCTATCAATGCGTAAATTGAACTATTAATCGTTCCGTTGATCAATAAGCTTTGAAGCACAGCAGATCACTCCCATCTATATCAGTCTAATTTTGCGTTCTTTTAATCTTAAAACATTGCAGTTGGTAAGGAATTGTTGATCCATTGTCATTTATTCCTGTTAATCCATAAAAAAACCAGGTATAATAAACTATATGTATTCACTTTCTGACAATCAATAAATCGTAATAAAATAGTTATTTTGAGAACTAAAGGACAGTCAAAAAATAAAGTGAATACCCCATCACATTATAATCATATACCTATAAAGTCACATTTTCAAATCAATCAGAATTGAATAAGAGAGAAATATAACCAAATATATGGGATTAGAGAAAAATAACTCATAATTTCACATCAAAGAGATATTTGATTCTTTGATGTTTTATTTTAGTAAAGTAAGTGTTAAAAACGCGCGTATGATCGGGTAATTACCAGGATCAAAAAGAACAGGGTATCATCATCTAACAAGTTGTAGGTAAAGTATTATGTGCAATATAACTATAAATTCAATCATTAAAACGTTAACCTTAACAATAAAGACATATAAAAAGGAAAACAAGAAAAAAATTTATTTATTTTTTGTTTTCTGTGTTATAATCCGTTGTGGTATAAAACAAAAAAGTGTGGCGTTTAAAGTGGCTTATGATAATGAATTCGGAACATATGAGTTGTCAAAAACTAATAAATTACAGCTTCTCCTTAAAGGAATAGTCATAGCCTTTGTTTTTATTGGGGTAATCTCTACATTTGTTTTTTTTATTCAAACGAAAATGTTTCCTGTGAAAAATTTAGAAGAATATTTAACGAATACTAATTATATCCACAACAATCCAAACGAAATCATAGAGGTTAAACCAACAGAAGAAAGCTCTTTCTTTGAATTTCTTATTCCCGCGTCAGAAAGAGAAAATCAGATCTTGTTGCTGGACATGGAATACAACAATGTGATCATTTCCATAAATGGCAAAGAGCTGTTGTTTCAAGAGGCTGAATTCAATTTGAAGCCCCATGGAACCATGTTATCCTATAATAGGACCGATGTAGCCTTTCCCATAACCTTGTCCATCATCATCAATCCCGGAGGATATCTTGTTATGGAAGACTTCCCGATGATTGGCCAGGAACGAAATCTGATGATTAACGCCAGAATTAAGACTCTTTTCAACAGCTTCATGTTTATTCTTGTTGCGGGAATGGGATTTTTATTGGCCTTTATTCTCATAACGATTGCTTTTAAGAATAATGACAGACTGAAATCATTTTTACCGGCCGGTATTGCCATGGTCTATTATGGGGGATTTGCTTTTTATGCCATCTTTGCTTATGGCGGTATGACTTATTATATGAAAGAAGTTGCCGTTTGGGGAACCGTCATTCCCGGTTATCTTGCCAGTAATCTACTCTTTGCCGGTCTTGAGGATTATTTCCTGAATAAATGGACTATGTCAAAAATAGTTTTTACTTCAAATCTGATGTTGTTTCCCTTACTCTTTTTCATCCCGCAAATCAGTTATCTGTTGATTATTGGTATCAATTTCTGTTTTTTTGGGGTACTGGCCTATAAATCCAATATGACTTTGTTTAGTTTCCTGGTTTTCGTGAGGGTGTCAGCGGAAGTTTATAATTTGTTTGCCATTGCCCTGTTCCCATATTGGCAATTGGATTTGGATGGTGTAACGATGTTCGTTATGCTGTTTGGAGTAGGATATTTCTTTATTCTGGACTTCAATAGACAAAATGAACAGTTAAAGATCCAAAGCAACGAACTTCAAGTAACCAATGAACAGATGTATGCCATGAACGAGGTGTTGAAAGATGAATACATGGAGATCGAAAAGATCAACAACTCTTTGGAGGAAACGATTAAAGAAAGAACCAGCCAGTTGAGAAAGTCCATGAATTCCGTTAAAACACTTTTAAACAATACAGGGGAAGGATTTTTAAAGTTTAACGACTCCCTTTTAGTTGAACCTGAATACAGTGCAGAATGTAAAAAGATATTCTGTAAAAATATCGATTATCATTTTTTTCCGGCATTGATAGTAAATAGCAATCCGGACAGCATTGAGATGACCACTAAGATCCTGAGAAAGTTATTACATGAAGAAGATACCGTACAAAGAAACGTACTGTTTTCGTTGCTGCCGTCAGTAATTGAAAGCGGTCATAGGGCATTATCTCTAAAGTACAGGCTGATAGAAGAGGAAGAAGAGAATCATTCAACGGGAAAAAAGATCATGGTCATCATCAACGACATCACAAAAGAATTATCCTTACAAAATAAACTGAAAGAAGAGAAGGAACTGTTTGAAGATATACTCAAACTCATCGCCCATTACGATGAATTCCATAATTTGGTGGAGGAATACACCGAATTTTGGAACAAAGAAAGCCATGCCATCATGACACATGAGGATTTAACGCATAATGAGAAAAGAAATGAATTGTTCAGGAGGATCCATACATTTAAAGGAAGTTTTGCCATATTTGGGATGAAAAGAAACATTAAAAATCTGCATGCCCTTGAAACCCAATTAGAAAAAAAGGATCAGGATTTGGAACCATTACTGGAAAAAATCAAGATGAACAAACGATATGAAAAATGGTTGGAAAAAGATATGTCCAAGGTATACAAATATATCCAGCCAGATGTTCTAAAAAAACATTTAACAACGTCTGCAGAAAGAAAAAGCATCAAACAGGCACTTGAATGGTTGTGTACGCTTCAGGAAAACGAGAATTTGAAAAAGGCTAAGAAAATCCTTCGAAGACTCCAATTAAGTCCGTTTGGCGAACTGTTTGAAACGCACAAGCTTCTCTTTGAGTCAACTGCCCAACGGATGGGGATTTTAATCGAAGACTTGGAGATAAACGGGGAGGACATCCTGGTTGATGGGGAAAGATTGATGCCCCTGATAAGAAGTTGGGTACATATTTTTAGAAACAGCTTGGATCATGGGATAGAAAAACCTGAAAAGCGCGCTGAATTGGGGAAAAAGATCAAAGGCAAAATTTCAATCAATGTAAACAAAGCAAATCATTTGCTTTCGATTCACATACAAGATGACGGTAGAGGTATGGACATAGAGGCCATTTCCGCGAAGATTCAACAAAAGGGTTTGTTAAGTGAAAAAGAAATCAGGGAATTATCAGAAGAACAAATCCTTAATTATATCTTTGAGGATGGTTTTTCCACAAAAGTGACAACATCTGAAATATCCGGTAGAGGAATCGGTCTGGCATCAGTCAAAAAAGAAGTTGAAAGACTTTCCGGAACCGTGAAGGTCCAAAGCCAAAAAGATATTGGCACGACTTTTTTGTTTGAAATTCCAACAAGTGATTAGTAATCAATTAACAAAGCAAAATCGTTTAGAAAAGCAAGTTATGTATTTTCTGGAGGGTGAGAAAACCTTCCTTATATAAGGCGAGACGATAAAATGGCAGTTACAGAGACAATACCTTCAAAAGCTTTATTAAATAAAAATAAACTGAATCGCTTGATTATGGGTGTTGTTTTAGCCTTTGTATTTTTCGGTTTGCTGTCGGCTTCTGTGTTTTTTATCCAAACAAAGTGGTTTCCGGTAAAAAGTGTTAAAGCATATCTTGTAAATACCAATTATGTTCCCGAAAGAAAAGACGGATTCATACAAATAGAGCCGAAAGAGGAAACGGTGTTTTTTGAATTTCTGATCCCTGAAGTCGAAAAAGACAGTCGAATCCTTTTATTTAATTTGGCAAACAATCAAGCGGATATTTTTATTAACAATCAGGAGTTATTGTTTCAGGATGCCAAATTTAGTCTAAAACCCAACGGTACATTGTTAGCTTACGATAAAAAAGACATCCTTTATCCCATCAAATTGGATATTGTCATAAATCCCGGAGGGAGACTGGTCATGGAAGATTTTCCCATGATTGGTCAAGAAGAAAATTTGAAGATTAACGCCCAAATAAGGGCGGCTTTTAAAAATTTCATCTTCATTCTCGTTGGCGGTATGGGATTACTGTTGTCTTTTATATTTATTCCCATCGCGTTGAAGGAAAGAACACGGTTGAAAGTGTTTTTACCTGTGGGGATTGTAATGCTTTATTATGGCGTTTTTTCCTGTTTTATTTATTTTTCTTACGGAAGCTTTACTTTCTTCAGTAATGAAGTAAATGTCTGGGTTAACTTATTACTGGGTTATTTTTCCAGTAACCTTCTTTTCGCAGGGCTTGAATACTATTTTTTCAATGAATGGAAGATGACAAAAATTCTCTTGATCTCAAATATAAGCTTATTTTTATTCTTCTTTATTTTACCGGAAATAAGCCTTGTTATGATTGTCGCGGTTAATTTTTTCTTCTTTGCCCTTTTAGGCTATCGTTCAAACATGCTGTTGTTTAATTTTCTAATCTTTACAAGTTTTGCATCGGAAATTTTCAGTATGTTTGCAGTCTCTTTTTTCCCTTATTGGCAGATGGATTTAGATGGGATAAGCATGTTTATCATGCTGTTTGGAGTGGGATATTTCTTTATTCTGGATTTTAACAAACAAAATGAATTGCTGAAGGAACAAAGCAACGAACTCCAAGTGACCAACGAACAGATGTATGCCATGAATGAGGCTTTAAAAGATGAGTATATGGAAATAGAAAGGATCAAAAATGGGCTTGAAGACACGATTAAAGAACAAGCCGGGCAACTGAGAAAAACCATGAATTCCATGAAAACCCTTTTAAACAACACCGGGGAAGGTTTTTTGAAATTTGATGAAACACTTTTAATTGAACCCGAATACAGTGCTGAATGTAAAAAGATATTTTGCAGGAACATCGATTTACTTTCCTTCCCTGAACTAATCACGAATGGGTCCACAGATGACATCGAAATGACGACGAAAATTTTAAAAAGGTTATTAAAAGAAGAAGAACCCACTAAAATGAATGCTTTACTGGCACTTCTTCCGGGTGTGATTCAAAGTTGTAACAAGGTATTATCCTTAAAATACAAGGTGATTGAAAAGGAAGAGGAAGATAATCAAATGCACAGGAAGATCATGGTGATCATAAACGATATCACACAGGAAATAACCTTACAAAATAAACTCAAAGCAGAAAAGGTACTTTTTGAGGCTATCGTCAAACTCCTTGCACATTATGATGAATTTCAGACTTTGGTGGACTCTTACAAAACATTTTGGGAAAAAGAGCATCTTGACGTTATTCAACAAACTGATGTATCGCCGGAAAATAAACGAGACGAATTACTCAGAACGATTCACACGTTTAAAGAAAATTTTGCCGGTTTCGGTTTGAAAAGAATTTGCCGACATCTTGATAATCTGGAATCACAACTTGAAAAGGGTCATTCTGATTATTTTCAATTATTCGAAAAAATCAGAACCCAGGGACTCTATTTAAAATGGCTTGAAAAAGATCTAAAAAAGGTGCATGACTATATTCATCCCCATATCTTGCAAAGGCAAAAGGTTTTTAAGTCCGAAAGAGAGGCTATAAAACAGGTCATTGAGTTGCTGAAACCATTAGAAGAAACAGAAGCCTTGAATCAAACCCAAACAATCCTTCAGAAACTGCAATAGAAAACATTTACTGTAGAACAACACTTTCCTAGCTAAAAAGAATCGCTAAAAACTTTTGTTTTTTTCAAACCAACGATCGTTTGAACGCATAGTGGTATAATGTTAACCGCAATATTAATATCTTTTTGAGTGTTAAATCAAAATTAGGAGGGATCATGTTGTTCAAAGCAGGCAGTGGTAAAATGATGGTGGTTTTATTCTTGTCTTTTTTTATGTGCGGGATGTTGACGTTGTTTGGTAAAACACTTGATTTGGAGGATTTGGATTACAGTCGAATTGAAAACTGGGTTTCTTTGAGTTATGGAGAATCTGTCACAAAAGCAGTGGATGTATTCTACGTTTACCCCACCGTCAGCAGCTGGGAAACTGGGAGTATGGATATCACCGTAGAATCTGAACGGCAATTAGCTCAAGGGATCTTTAAAGCACAGGCCAGTCTTTTTCAAACACATGCCAATGTATTCGCCCCGTATTATCGGCAGATGACCACCAACGTTTCACTACCGGATGATCCCAATGCCCAGGCAACGGATACACCGGAGTTTAAGGCCGGTGCACTGGACGTACAAGCAGCGTTTGATTATTATATTGATAATTTGAATCAGGGTAGACCGTTCATGATAGCCGGACACAGTCAGGGATCAATGGCCTTGATCGAATTGATGAAAAACCGATTCGGTTCTGACGAAGCCCTGAGAGAGCTTCTTGTGGCGGCTTATATTATCGGCTATACCGTGACCGATGAAGACTTGCAACAATCAGGGTTAAAATGCGCAAAAGGCGAAACCGATACAGGTGTTGTCATTACCTTTAACACCACATCTCCCACCTCGGTGGGTGGTCCAATGCTCATGCCCGGAGCCCATTGCATTAATCCTTTGAATTGGAAAACGGATGATACGTATGCCGCTAATACAGAAAACAAAGGTGCCAGATTCTACAATGATCAGACCGGGGCGTTTTTAAGAGAAGTCAATCAATATTCAGATGCTCAGATTAACATAGAAACCGGTGCCCTGATGACCAACATCCCCGTTGACGAAGCGTTGGAAATCGGACCCTATCCGGAAGGCGTGTATCATCGGTTTGATTTCGCCATGTGGTACAGAAATTTGGAAGAAAATGTAGGCAAAAGAATCGATGCCTATTTGAACAGGTAAGAAAGAGAACGGGTCTAGTTGTGAAAAGCGCGCGTTTTGCGTTTATTCATCAACAGAACCATTTCTTTGGACACTGTGTAGAAAACAATCAGCTTATTAGCGTAGTTAGATTACTTTTATCAGAAGGAGCATACATTGAACAGCCAATATGAAAATACACCAACAATAGAAACAAAGCGGCTCATACTCAGGAGATTTAATGAAAAAGATGTAGAGGCTGTCTATAATCTTTATAAAGACAAGGAAGTCAACACCTTTCTTCCCTTGTTTCCATTGAAGTCAAAAAATGAGGCCGCCGAACTGCTTAAGGAAAAATATCTGAAGGCCTACCAAAACGCAAGAGGTTATAAATACGCCATATGCCTCAAATCAGATCTGGTACCCATAGGGTATGTAGTTGTGAGTATGGATGAAAGCCACGATTTAGGTTATGCCTTAAATAAAGAATTTTGGCAAAGAGGCCTGATTACAGAAGCCGTTAAGGCCGTAATCGAAAGATTGAAAACCGATGGGTTGACTTATATAACGGCAACACACGATGTAAATAATACGCCAAGCGGTCAAGTGATGAAAAAAGTAGGAATGAGATATTGCTATACGTATGAAGAATTGTGGAAACCTAAAAACATATCCGTCCATTTCAGGCTGTATCAGCTTAATTTGGACGGATCTACAGATAGAGTTTATCAAGGCTATTGGAACAAATATAAAAAGCATTATATAGAGCAAAATATAGAAGTATAAAACATGTTTGTCAAGTTCTTTGTGTAAAAAGCCAATCTCTAAATTAAAATTCTTCCCCAATCGGACAAAGAATCCTCAAAAATAGTTTTGAAAAATCTCAGTTTCTATAAAGTTTTCATATTTCCCTCTTTCAATTTAGCAACTATTCAAGAATAGCCAAAAAAGCTACAAACAACAAAATGGGAGATACTTCAGAGTATTTACTCATATGGTATGTATATGGTTTGAAATAAACTGATAGTGGGATCCTTTATTTCCAGAATAGATTCAAATTATAACTTATCCGGAAAAGGAAGCCTTCTCTAAAATATGATAATCCCTAGCACTTTAAAGGTATCAAAATCAGTTTGATTAATTCTTTTGTAAAGTCTTCCTGTGTTTTTCCGATGTGTCTAGTAAAACTTTCACCTGTTATGGTTAATTGATTAAACATAGCCGTTAGCATAAATTTCAAATTGATTGCCAAATCATTTGCTCGTTGATGATTAGTAATACTCCCATCTTTTTGTCCTGTGATAATGCATTCAATGATGATCCTGGTTATCTCCTGATCAATTTTCACAAACTGAAGGATCTTCTCATTATCGGTTATTTGTCTTACCTTTCCAATATCATACATGATCTTAAAATCTTCATAGTTTTGCTTATAATAGTGATTAAAGGCATAAACAATCCGTTCAACTTGATGATACCCCGAATGTCCATCTAAGTCTAAAGTGCATAAACCCTGGTATAAGTCCGAATAGATCTCTAATAGCACAGACAAGTAAAGATCAGCTTTATCAATGAAGTATTTATAGAGCGTTCTTTTTGTAAATTCAGCGTTTTTTGCGATGACATTCATTGAAGCATGGTCATAACCATCTTTTGCGAATTCCTCTTTGGCAGCTTTAAGGATTAAATTCTTTCTGAGTTGTTGTTCTTTTTCTTTTCTGGTCAATGTTATAAACCTCCACATTCAAAAACTTGACATCAAACCAACTTTATGATATATTTAGTATACCGACGGTATACTTAGTATACATAAAGTATACCATAAACAACGCTGGTGTTTCAAAACAACCGGCCGTGTACAAATCAATTTTACCATAAAGGAAAGGTGATTCAAGTGAAAAAACTAAAAAGACTACTCAATGCGATTGTAGACTCCGGAAAATTCTCATGGATTATGGCGTTCTTTTTTTCTTCCATGTTTTTGATTGAAAATAAGTGGTTTGGGAAAGGTCATTTAAATGCGATTA
>CAYOFT010000066.1:0-8504 GCA_964403295.1 uncultured Thermotogaceae bacterium
CTCATGCAGGGTGTTTCAGCGGGAAGTGGTGTGAAATGAGGCAAACAATATCCTTAACAGGGATCTGGGAATTGAGCTATGATGGCGTCACTTATGATAAACAAATCCGCATTCCCGGATCCATTCCCATAACGGAGGAAAGTTATCCCAATCCAGAATCACTTACTGGATATTTTAAAAAGATGGTTTATTTGGATGAATCACAGATAGGAAAACCCAAACGCCTTCGTTTTTACGGTTCCGATTTGATCACCCATGTCAAAATCAACGGAAAAGATGTGGGAACCCATCGGGGAGGATTCGATGCCTTTTCCTTTGATGTGACCGAACAGATGAACAAGTCTGAGAATGAAATTCTTGTAGTGGTTGAGGATAAAAAAATCGAAGACCTGAAAAATGAAATTATTGGAAAGCAGGACTGGTACGGCAATATCACGGGTATGTGGCAACCGGTGGAACTGGAAATTTTGGAAGAAACAGTCATTAACTCTGCTGATTTCGAAGTCCATCAGGATACCGTTTCCGTGCAGTTAGATATACATGGAGAATTTGAAGAAATCAAATATTCGCTGTCTGACAAAGGGACGGTCCTGAAAGCTGGCAATACAAGTGATTCAAAAATTGTCATTCTCCGTGATGATTTGCAATGCTGGTCGCCGGATCATCCCAAACGATTTAACTTAAACATTACAGTTTTTCAAAACGGAACAATCATGGACAAGCTGTCGAAATCCATCGGCTTTCGTGAAATCACACAAAATAACGGCAAGATTTATCTCAACGGAGAGTCTTTCTATATGAAAGGACTATTGGACCAGGATTATTACCCGGAAACGGATTATGTTCATCCCTCCCGTGAATCCTTGTTACAAGAGCTTCAACGGGTCAAGGCATTGGGATACAACACCATCCGTTATCATGTGAAAACACCTCCATCCGAATACGTTGATCTGGCAGATGAACTGGGGTTGTTATTGTGGATCGACCTCCCCTATGCGAAAGCATTTGACAATGATTCTAAAAAATACCTGGCGCAACTCAGAGATGACCTCTTGAAACGTTACGCTTACAGTCCCTCGTTTTGTATCATGACACTCGTCAACGAAAGTTGGGGGGTAGATCTGTCTCTTGAAGAAGAAAACCGATGGCTTGATAATTTCTGGCGTGAATCAAAAAAGCGTGTAAAAGACCGGTTGATCGTGGACAATTCAGCATGCCATGATAATCACCATGTCCAAAGTGATATCAACGATTATCATTTTTACTTTTCTTATCCTGAAAACAAAACCCTTTGGGACAAGCATATCCGCGACTTTGCCCAACATGATTTTTTACCCTTTAATCGGGCGGGAGTTGATGGTTTATCTGAACAAGAACCGAAAGAACTGCCTATGATCGTTTCGGAATTTGGTGTGTGGAGCCTGTCCGATCCCGCTTTGTGGGTGGGAGAATGGATGAATTATTCGGTATTGGGCATAAAAAGAATCAGAGACTTTATACAAGAAATCCCCCAAAAATTCGGTAAAAACGCCTCTTATTTCTTTAAACAGGTCCAATGGCAGGGTTATTACGCTTTAAAGCATCAAATCGAACAAATGAGACTTCATGATGCCATTAGTGGGTTTGTTTTGACAGAGTTGTCGGACATTGCCTGGGAAGCCAACGGTATACTGGACTATAATCGCAATGACAAGCCCTTTACGGACTATTTGAAAGGACTCAATCAGGAGTTGCTTCCCATTTTAGATGAGAATGGCACTGTTTTTTGTTCCAATATTTCAAACCAACAAATCATAGGAACGATGTCTATTTCTTTTAACGGCAAACAATTGACAAGCTATGATTTTGTTTCACAACCCATGAAAACACAGCGCATGACCGACATAGAAGTCCCCAAGGAAAAAGGGGTTCTCATCATTCAAATGCTGGTAGACGGACAAATCGTTTCCGCCAATTCTTATGAACTTCATGCCTTTGAGAAAGCAGCAAATGGATTCCAAGTCTTTCACGCCTACACTGAAGAAGCAGAACAAGCTGCAGAAAAGGGAAACTGTGTGTATATCCAGTTGAATTCCCCTCAAAAGGGCAAAAGGTTTGAAGTCGTCTCAACAACGGAAAAAGTAAGCCCGGATAAAGGACTCACATGGGCAGGAGATTGGATAAGTGGCTTTTTCCATTTTCATCCGCATATGATGGGAAACCTCAACACCGAGTCCGGGGCGCAGGAGTTATTGGGTACTTTCACAGGCTTAACGATAATTCATGACGATGATTATGAACCCTTAATCGAAAAAACACTAGGCTGGAATTTTGGGAATTGCTCCTATTTAATTCGAAAGAAGATTGGAAAAGGCCAGATCATCATCTCAACTTTGGATTTGTTGAATACGAAGAAGATGGGAATGTTAAACGATTTCTCTTTTCAATAGAAATAATCAAATATTGACTGTAGGGCTTTCTGTATAATGGTAATCCCTCCCGGTGGGGGGATTTTCCATTATACAGAAAGCCCTAATCTAAACCTTTACCTAATCCTTCCTTATAAAATTTAACGATAACGTGTATAATGTTTATAGCAATAAATGATAAAATAGGCTTATAAATATGATTATCAAGAGAGTTGAAAAATGAGACGATTTATCCTTTTTCTTTTTATCATCATTTTAATACCACTTTTTGTTTTTTCATCTGATTTAACCGTGGGTGCTGATCAGGGTTATCCCCCTTATGAATACAAACAAGGCAACTCAATAACTGGATTTAACGTTGAATTGTTACGTGAGATCGCTAAACTTGAAAAGTTGGATATTAAGATTATTGCCGGGCCCTGGTCTGAAATCAGGGGGGCTTTTGAAGATCAGGAAATCGATGTTTTAACGGGCTTTTACTATTATCCTTCCAGAACTGAATACACCACGTTCACTCATCCTCATGGCTATATCATATATTCCATTTTTACACAGAATGATTCCTCTATCAAAAGTAAAGAAGACCTTCCCGGAAAAACTATCATCGTGCAGCAAGGCGATGTAATGGTTGATTATATTGAAAGAGAAAAAATTGAGGCGGATATTCTCACCTACGAATCTCCGGAATTGGTTTTATCCGCTTTATCTGAAGGAATGGGTGATTGTGCTTTAATTGGACAAAAACAAGGCCAATATCTGATTCAGGAGAAAAACATCAAGGGGATCCGTTTTATCAATGAACCCCTATTGACCATTCCTTACTGTTTTGCCGTTCAAAAAGGCAATCACGAGTTGGAATTGAAGCTCAACGAAGGGTTAAGAAAATTGCATCTCTCCGGCCGATACAGTGAAATATACAATGAATGGTTTGGCTCTTCAAAAAACCGGGTTTTATCTTTGATGATCACCATTCTCATAATTGTTGGAGGTATTGTTTTTATCTTTTTGGTTCTTTTCTACATTTGGAACGCCAAATTAAAAGAGCAGGTGGCAAAAAAAACGCAGACCATTAAAGCGGCTAACAGAATTATTGAAAAAAACAACACCCATTTGAAGATACAGAATCGAAAACTGGCTATTAATGAGAAAGAACTCATCAATGTGAATAAGCTTTATCAGTCTTTGTTTAATGCCATGCGAATTATTGTTTTATCAAAAAATGAAGAAGAAATGAATCGTAAACTTTTCCCAATGCTGGTGGAAAAGTTTAATATAACACTCTTTTTAATGATTAGCTTAAAAAAAGATTCGCAAGGAGCTACTATTTGTCAGGTTCAAGAGAGTTATTCTCAAATCAGCTCCTTTAAAGCTGAATTTGAAGATTTCGTATTGAATAACACAGGCTTATTGCAAGAGCAACAACGCTTTACACAGGGTGAACTGGATAATTTCATTCGGGGTTTTTGTTGTCAGGATGTTGTTGATTACCTGCAAATCAAGGAAATTGTCACTTTACCCCTACAATTACATGATGAAAAAAAACTCTGGTGTTTTTTTACAAAGGAAACGGGAAGTTTTACCCGTGAAATATTGCATCATTTAAAACAGTTATCGGAAGATTACGCTTTTGCAGTCTCACTTTACAGGACCAGACAAGAAATCATCAACGCCAACTTAGAAACCGAAAGCGCTATCAAGTTGAAGAACGAATTTTTAGCCAATATCAGTCATGAGTTAAGAACCCCTTTAAATGGAATTATGGGCATGGTTATGCTTTTAAATAAAACCCAACCCAATCAAGAACAGCAGGAATATATCGATATGCTTTCTCTTTCCTCTAAACAGCAGTTAAAAATTATCAATCAGTTACTGGATTATTCTGTTTTAGAGGAAGGGAATTTAAAATTAGAGATAAAACCCATCATTTTTCAAGATTTTGTCGATGAAACATTGTTGCCAATGAAACAGTCAGCCATTTCAAAAGAATTGGATTTTACCTACCATATTGATTCGAAAGTACCTGAAACGGTTTGGATTGATGAAAATAAAATCCGGCATGCCCTGATGAATCTTGTTTCCAATGCAATAAAATATACCAAAAAAGGATCTGTTACGGTTGATTTTGATGAAGTGATGATAAAAGAAGATAACTATTTAAGAGTTACCATTAAAGATACCGGGATTGGCATTCCCTTCTCCAATTTGAACGATATCTTTAATAGTTTTTATCAAATCGATGGCAGTTACTCCAGAGAATACGCCGGAACAGGATTAGGATTGAGTATTGCCAAAAAGAGTATTGAAATGCATAAGGGATGGATAGAAGTTGAAAGCGAACTGGATAACGGTTCGACATTTCGATTCTTTATTCCTTTAAAAAATTAATCATCGAGGTGGATAGATTGAAAGTTGTTATTTTGGATTCGACCGAAAATGTTGCTAATCCAGCATTTAAAGAACTACTAATCGGAAAAATAAAAGAAAAAAATATAGCCTGTACAACGGTGAACATGAGTGAATTGAACCTGTTGCCCTGCTATGGATGTGAAGGCTGTCTGAAACAAACTCCGGGAAAATGCGTGATGAAAGATGACACAGCCAAATTCATGATGCCTTTAGCAAGCACCAACTGCATTATTGGCATTACAAAAGTACGGTACGGAGGCTATTCAGCTGACTACAAATTGGTGGCGGATAAGTTTGCCCTGATGGGCAGTCCTTATTATGGTATGAAAAACGGTAAACTGCTGCATCGCAAACGTTATCCTGATTTTAATGCCTATTATGTAGTAGGTATAGGTGCAGATTTAACACGAGATGAAACCGAAAACTTTCAATTGCTGGTCAAAAGAAACGCTATGAACATGTTTATAGATCATTATGGGAGTTTTTTTACAGACGGAAATAAACCAGAAGAGACTGTTGATAGATTAGTGGGAAAAGTGATTGAAGATGGCAGATAAAACCGTAGCAATGATACTGGGAAGCTCAAGAAAAAAGAAAAATACCTTTGTGTTTGCAAAATCCATGCAGCGTGCCTTTGAAAAGCGTGGATATTCCGTGGAGATATTCTACAGCATTAACAATTATCAGGAATTAACTGATTCATTCATAAATGGAATCCAACAATCCCAAGTCCTTTGCATCCTAAGTCCCTTATATGCTGATTTTATGCCTTATCATCTTTTGAAAACACTGGAGCTCGTTGAAGAACGAACAGATTTGGATTTGAAAGATAAAAAACTATTTGGCTTTAGCCAGTGCGCCTTTCCTTTCTATAGGTTAAATGAATGCTCTATCAAGTCCATGGAAATATTTGCAAAAAAGATGAAAATGAACTGGACCGGCGGGCTGATGTATGGTGGAGCCGGTTTGATGGATTGTGAGGCCTTAGAGGAAATGGGTAAAAAAGGGCAAAGAATGATACAAGCCCTTGATATGGCTGTGGAAGGGATTGTCCAAACTGGAAAGATTCCTGAGAAATCGCAGGAGTTACTAGCCATGAATATTCCTGGGATTTTAAGACGACCTGTGATGTGGTTTATCAATAGAAATGTTAAGAAGATAGAAAAAGAAGTTGGAAAACCGCTTGATTCTCAAGCATATCGTTGAGGTTTTTTTTACGTATCCATCATTAAATGTGTTTTTCACTTAACTATTTCAAAACTCAAGAATCCCCTCTTGGGAGGGGTGGATGCGAAGCAGACGGGGTGGGTTTATACACAATGACGTGAACTTCACTGTAAAAGTTAGTTCCACCCTCCACCTACTTATAGGGCACCTTTCCCAAGAAAGCATTTTAAAGTAAAAAAGCTAAAACTTAATCTCCTCATAAAAGCCCAGGACTCTAAAATGTTCTGTTGCTTTTTTCACTGATTCAAGGACTGCCTGAACTTTCGGATCATTCCTTTCTCCCAGAAAGTCCAAAAAGAAGGCATAGGTTCCTTTTTCATTGGGGATGGATTCGATTCTTGATAGATTCAGCCCCGCATTGGCAAATTTCTCCAATACGTTGAAGAGTGTTCCGGATTTATGGGCCGTTGAGAAAACAATGGAGCACTTGTTGCCGTTCTGTTTATTTTCCTCTTTTGTCAGGATTAGAAACCGTGTCCGGTTGATTTCGTGATCTTCGATAGATTCTTTGATAATATCCAAATTGTACATCTTGGCTGCTAAAGCACTGGAAATAGCGGCAACATTTGTCAATCCCTTTTCAGAAAGCATCTTAGCGGCTCCGGCTGTGTCGTAATAATGAACGGCTTTCAATTTATTTCTGGCTAAAAATCCGCGACATTGAGCCAAGGCCTGGGGGTGTGAATAAACTTCACGGATTTCTCTATAATCCGTTCCCGGATAGGTTACCAGGCAATGTTTGACTGGGATTTCTATGGCTCCGGATACAAACAGCTTCGTATTGATCATCAAATCATTGGCTTGACTGACCAATCCTCCCAAGGTATTTTCAACCGGTACGATACCATAATCGTATAATCCGGATTGGACACCTTCAAAGATATCGGCAAATTCAAGACAGGGCATGGGGATATAATCAGAATTCCATGATTTTGCCGCTACTTCACTGTATGCGCCATGTTCTCCTTGAAAGGCAATCACTTTTAAATCCTGATTTTGTAACGTTTTGCTCTCTTCGATAATACGCTGATACAATGAAACAAGAAAATCACCATCTGTGAGTGTTTGAGCACTCTCTTTTATTTTATTCAAGATTTCCTGTTCTCTGTTCTTGTCTTCAATTTTCTTTTTAAAACGCTTTGCCAAAACAGCTTGTTCCATTCTCTCGGTTAACAATTTAATCAATTTTCCATCCAAAATATCTATTTGTTTTCTGATATCTTCAAGATTCATGATTCATCACATCCTTAACGAATTCATATAACTTCCGAGCCTTTTTCATAATGGTCAAAAACTCTGCCGGGGTAAATTGCTGTTGGGCGTCACTTTTTGCCTCTGCCGGGTTGATATGTACTTCAACGATTAAACCATCGGTACCGGCTGATATGGCGGCGTAAATCATAGACTCGATGAGTTCTTTTCGACCTGTGCCATGAGAAGGATCAACAAAAACCGGTAAATGGGTCTGTGTTTTGATGGCGGGTACCATACTCAAATCCAAGGTGTTCCGGGTAAAAGTCTCGAAGGTTCGAATGCCCCTCTCACACAACATAACATTGGGGTTGCCTTCCGCCAAAATGTATTCTGCACAATTAAGCCATTCAGCCAGCGTGGAATACATGCCTCTTTTTAAGAGAACGGGCTTTTTCACACGCCCCACCTCTTTAAGCAGGGAAAAATTTTGCATATTTCTCGCTCCGATTTGAAGGACATCCGCGTATTCAGCTACCCAGGAAACATCCCTGGGATCCACGACTTCTGTCACAATAGGTAATCCTGTTACCTTTTTGGCTTTTTCAAGGATTTTCAGCCCCTCCAATCCCAACCCTTGAAACGCATAGGGTGAAGTTCTGGGCTTAAAGGCACCGCCCCGAAGCATGTTGGCTCCGGCATTCTTCACGCCGATAGCCGTTTCTACGGTTTGCTCTTCCGATTCAACCGAACAGGGCCCTGCAATGACGATTAAATCTTTCCCAATTTCAAGATCGCCAATGGTAATGATTGTTTTATCACTGGGGGATTTCTTCTTTGTTAGTTTAAGATTGTCCATATGACTCCTTTCAAGGCGGAACAAATGTATAAGCATTGCCCACACAAGTCGAAATATGCAAGAATCGCATCTGTAAATCACTGGAAGCGAAAAACTGTTTATATGCTATCACATCCACTGTTAATTTAACAAGAAAGAGATTCAGTTGTTGATCTGATATAATGAAAGTAAGAGATAGGACAGGAAGAGGAGGGGGACAGGTACATTTTTCTCTGCGAAAGTGTGAAGTTTTTCCCGAAGGGAAAACACTTCAAGGTCAATGCTTTTTTGACCACGTATCAGCGGCCCTGTCCCCCTCCTCTTCCTGTTCGGAAACCCCGATATCAAGAAAAGACAGGTGATAACCATCAAAATCCTCGGAATCACAGGGAGTAAAAGAAAAAACGGCAATACATCCATACTCGTTCAAAAGG
>CAYOFT010000067.1:0-8458 GCA_964403295.1 uncultured Thermotogaceae bacterium
CCATGGAGATGTACCTGGCAGTGTATCATTTTGCCAATGTTGTTCCAAAGAGTCCTTGGAAAAAAGAGAGAGACAGAGTGGTCATCAGCCACGGGCATACTTCTCCCGGTGTTTATTCTGTACTGGGTAGGATGGGATATTTCGATGTAGATGATGCTATTGTTGGATTCAGGCATGTGAATGGCATCTTTGAAGGCCACATCACCAGAGGTATCCCCGGTGTAGAATGGACGACCGGAAATCTGGGTCAGGGACTTTCTGCCGGTTTGGGTTTCGCTCTGGCAGCCATGGTTAAAAAAATGGACTATCGGACTTACGTGATCATGGGTGATGCCGAGCAGGCTAAAGGCCAGGTAGCAGAGGCCAGAAGAACTGCATCCAAGTACAAAACCAACGATCTTACGGTTTTAATCGATGTTAACGATGCCCAGATCAACGGGAGAACTCAGGATGTGATGCCGGTCAATATCAAAGAGAATTATCTCTCGGACGGGTGGGAAGTCCTGGAAGTGAATGGCCATGATTTCAGACAGTTGTTTGCTGCCTTGAACAAGGCAGCTGCCAACACATTGACCCCGACAGTTATCCTTTGTTATACGCAGATCGGACACGGTATTTCCTTCATGGAAAATGATGCCGGTTATCACGGGAAAGCGTTGTCCGAGAAGCAGTTATTCGAGGCACTGGATGAACTGAAACTTGAAAACGATTTGGAAAAATATAAAGAGATGAGAGCTAAACTACCCATTAAGGCCCATGAGAAAACGCTTCTTGAATACAAGCCGGAAATTAAAACCGGAGAGCCAAAAACCTATCGAACCGATGTCAGCGTAGACAACAGAAGCGCTTTTGGAAATGCACTCAAGGATCTTGGCTTGTTAAACGACAAGTCCACCACGCCTATATCAGTAGTGGATTGTGATTTATTGCCTTCCACCAAAACAGGTGGTTTTGCCAAAGCCTGTCCGGATAAATTTTTCCAATTTGGTGTGGCAGAACACAACGCAGCAGCTTGTTCAGGCGCCATGTCTGTGGAAGATGTCGTAACATTCTTTACCGATTTCGGTGTCTTTGGCATTGACGAGACGTACAATCAGCAACGCTTAAATGATATCAACCACGCAAACTTAAAACTGGCCGTTACACATGTGGGAACGGATACAGGCGAAGATGGCAAAACCCACCACTGTCTGGACTATGTGGGCGGACCGGCCAATTTCTTCCATTTCCACACCATCGTCCCGGGTGACCCCAACCAAACGGATCGTGCGGTGAGATATGCCACTGAACGATACGGCAATTACTTAATCGCCGTTGGCCGAAGTAAACTTCACCCCATTAAAGACATCAACGGCAATCCGTTCTTTGCCGGAGATTACAAGTTTGAATATGGCAAAGTGGATGAAGTGAGAGAAACACGTTTTGCCAACGCCATTATCATTGCCATGGGAGCAACTTTGCCGGAAGCGGTGGAAGCAGCGGACGCAATCAACAAAGACGGGATCAAAGTAGGAGTTTTAAACGCTTCCTGCCCGTTGGTCCTGTGGAAACAAAGACAGTTCCTTGAAGAGAAGTTGTCCAATAAGATTGTCCTAACCGTCGAAGATCACAATATCTGGACGGGATTGGGCGCCATGTTGGAAGATGCCATCACCAGAAACAACATCAAGGTTGCTGCTCAGTACAGACTTGGAATTGACGATTATTCCGTTTCCGGTTGTAAAGAAGACCTCTTCAAACTGTTTAAAATTGATGCCGAGGGTATCAAATCGGAGCTTTTGGAGATTTTGGGATAACAATCATTGGAGGAATGGTATGAATATAGGGATAATAGGTGTTGGGAACATTGGTGGTATTTTTGTTGAACAATTGAAAAAAGATCAGGACATCACCCTTTACCTTTTTGACAAACATAAGGGGAAAATCAAATCCTATGAGAATGAACAAAGTTGTGTAATTTGTGATTCCACCCTTGAACTGCTTCATGAATGTGACACGGTCATTCTTTCTGTTAAACCTCAGGATTCAATTCCCTTATTAAAGGGATTAAAAGCATGTGATTTTGAAGGCAAAACCGTCATCAGTACCATAACGGGAATCAGTATTGCCAGAATTTGCGAGGAAATCAACGCCAAAAAAGTGGCCCGAATCATGCCTAACGTTCCTTCAGCAATAGGAAAAGGCGTGACGGGAGTTTGTTATTCTCAAAGCTTTGACCAGAAAAGTAAAGATGCAGTAAATTGCATTTTGTCCAAACTGGGAATCGTCATTGAAATAGAGGAAAAATCCTTTCCGGCCGTCACCGCATTAAGTGGCAGCGGTCCGGCATTTGTGTTTGTAGTCATTGAATCCATGATCGATATTGGCCTGAAAATGGGCCTTTCCTACGATGTTTCCAGAGAGTTGGTTTTGGGAACACTCATCGGGTCTGCACAATTGTTGGAAGCAAGGGGCAACCATCCGGGAGAATTCAGACATCTGGTTACATCCCCTGCCGGAACGACGATAGAGGGTATTTATTCCTTGGAGAGAGAAGGCTTAAGGGGAACCATCATGAAGGCCATAAACGATACCTATGAACGGGCAAAAAGCATTAGCGAAGAAATAGAAAGAGATACAAAATAAAGAAAACCTCCCCCCTTTAATCATTTTTATTTGTTTACAACCGTTGAAGTTGTATAATTAACCATAAAGATCAATACGGGGGAGGTTTTTTTATGGCAACTGTTTCACATTATCCGCAATCAGTCATTACAAAAGATAATCCGATTTTTTCCAAATTCAGAGTCACCATTAAAACACCATTTTATGCCAATCATGTGCATAATGTCAATTCATTGAGAGAGGCTTATGATTTGGCAAAGAATTCACCGGGAACCATTGTCACGGATGTCAAGATTTACGAACCGGAAAAACTGGGTCTGGATCCCGATTCCAGGGTATTATTGTTTAACGATGGTGCAGTCACCGGGAGATGTGCCGCCGCCAGGCGAATTGCCGGATCTCCGAATATAAACGAAGAAGAATATGCCGGTAAACTGCGAGAAGCCATCTATCACACACGGTTTAAGAAGATGTACCACGCCCAGGCATACATTGGATTGAACGAAGATTTTATGGTAAGGGCCCATCTGTTGATTCCCCAAGGACATGAGAACATTCTTTACAACTGGCTGCTCAACTTTCAACCCATTAATGAGCATTTTGTTGAAATGTACAAACGCTCCAGGATTTTTGAAACTGAGGGCGATATCTATGTCTTCTCCGATCCAGACTGGAAACATGAAGAGCACCCTTTGGGTCTCACCTTCTTTGATTCAGAACATAATTGTGCAGCCATTCTGGGGATGCGCTATTTTGGTGAATTTAAAAAGGGAACTTTGACCCTGGCCTGGGGAACGGCCAACCGAAACGGATTTGCCTCCTGTCACGGAGGACAGAAGCGATACAATCTGGCAGACGGGAGAAAATACGTTGTAGGGGTCTTCGGCCTTTCGGGTTCCGGCAAGTCCACCATCACCCACGCAAAGCATCAGGGAAAATACGACATTACCGTTCTTCATGACGATGCCTTTGTCATCAACTCCGAAAACGGTTCATCCGTTGCTTTGGAGCCTTCCTATTTCGATAAAACGGCTGACTATCCGGTGGCATCACCGGAAAATGATTTTCTTCTTTCTGTACAAAACAACGCTGCTGTAAAAGATAAAGACGGACGCATCGTCATTGTGACCGAAGATATGAGAAACGGAAACGGCAGAGCCATTAAGTCCAAACTGTGGTCAAAGAATCGGGTGGATAAACTAGCAGAACCCGTCAATTCCATCATCTGGCTGATGAAAGATCCCACACTGCCACCGGTTTTAAAGGTGACCAATCCCATTTTGGCAGCAACATTGGGAGCGACATTGGCGACAAAAAGAACCTCAGCTGAACGCCTGGCTCCAGGAGTTGATCCGGATGCGTTGGTGATTGAGCCCTATGCCAATCCCTTCAGAACGTATCAACTGGAGAATGATTACATGCGGTTCAAAGACCTTTTTGAAAAGATGAACGTGGACTGCTATATCTTCAACACAGGATATTTTAAATGGAAAAAGGTATCCAAGGAAATAACCCTTGAAAGCCTTGAAAAAATTGTCGAAGGAACAGCTCAGTTCAATCAATGGGAATGTTTTGATGACTTTGAGATTATGGAGATCGAAAACTACATTCCCGACTTTAATGATGAAGAATACAAAAAGCAGTTCATCGAAAGAATGAAAGACAGAGTGGCATTCCTGGAACAAAAGAATTTGGCTGCAGGAACGCTTAATTCATTGCCGGTTGAAGCATTGGAGTCCATCAGGAATGTTTTAAAGTGTATTGAAGGGGAATGATCAGGGATTTCTGAAAAAAACCCGGGCGGACACACCGGTCCGCCCCTACGAAAGAGGCGGTTGGAGTTTTTCCCTTGGGAAAACACTCCAAGGTCAATGACTTCTTTGACCCCACATCGGTCCGCCCCTACGAAAGAGGCGGTTGGAGTTTTTCCCTTGGGAAAACACTCCAAGGTCAATGACTTCTTTGACCCCACATCGGTCCGCCCCTACATCACTCTGAAAGGCTTTTACAAAGTATTTTTAACTTCCACAAAGGAAAAATCAAAAAAAATTTAAAATCGGCTATAATAAATGTGTAGGGGCGGACCGATGTGTCCGCCCGCATATTCGGAACATAATGTTCTTCTAAGAAGCCAGACTCTTTACGCCACCTGCTTCTTTTGATACTTTTGCACAATCATAATACCTATCAAAAGAACACCCCAAAGCGTAACCGCCAGGAATGAACTCACACCAAGCAGGTTTAATCCGGAGGAAACCATCTGCAGTATAAACAGCGAAAGGACCAGTCCTCCAACTTTACCGAATCCCCCATTTGGATCCACACCACCGAAAACACTGGCGAGAACTGTGATTAACAAATAAGATTCCGCGTAGCCCGCACGGGCTGAGTTGAACCTGGAGATCATGATGATAGCGGCGATACCGCTTAAAAGTCCGGATATCATGTAGGTTCTTAATAAAACGCTCTTTGTGTTCACCCCGGAATACCTGGTAGCCGTTTCGTTGGAGCCAATGAGATAATTATTGAGTCCCGATGGCATCTTTTTCAGCCAGAAGCCTATGGCAATGGCCAAAAGAGCAAAAATGATGAAAGGAACCGGAATACCCAAAAGGGCTTCGTTTCCAAAAAACTGAATCTGTTCAGGTAAGCCTGAGATCACGTATCCTTTGGTGGTTAAAATGGATATGCCGTTCACCAGGGTCATGGTTCCCAATGTTGCCAGGATAGGTGAAACGCCGATAAAGGCAATGATGATACCGTTGACAAGTCCCACGAGTACAGCTGCTCCAAGCCCTGCTGCAATTGCCAGGGCAATGATCCATCCTTGGGGACTTTGTGCTCCCTGAATCATGGTCGTCATGATGGTTGCCATCACGATTCCGGATAGATTGGCAGTGGCAATGATGGAAAGGTTGATTCCTCCACTGAGCATGGTAATGGCCATCGCCATGGTGAGGATTCCCAGTTCGGGAAGCTGGAAGGCGATCGAGCTGAAATTTGAAATGGTGAAGAATTTACCGGGAAGTGAGATTGAAAACATAATGAGTGTCAGTGCAAAAAGACCCCATAAAAGCGATAAATTTGGATATCGGTAATAGATGGATTTTAACGGGTTGGTTTTTTTAAGCGACATCGATCTCAGCCTCCCTTCTCATGTTTTTCTTGTTGTTATAGGCGGTCATGCTGACCGAAATGACGATGATTGTTCCAAGCAATATTTCATACCAGTAGGATGGAATTCCCACCAATATGACCGCATTGGATATGATGGCCACCAAGGCCACTCCCAGGAATGTTCCCAAAACCGTTCCTGTTCCCCCCTGAAGACTGGCGCCTCCCAAAACAACAGCTGCAATGACATCCAACTCTTTTCCGATGATGGCATTAGGGGCTACGGTTTGAACAATCAGGGCATGGGAAACAGACCCTATTCCGGCAAGCAGTCCCATGAAGCCGTAAACAAAAATGGTGAGACCGAAAATATTAAAGCCCATTCTTCTGGCAGCCTCTTTATTTCCGCCCATGGCATATATTTTACGTCCGGTCTTTGTGTATTTAAGGATAAAGGCCGCTACGATGAATATAATGAAAAAGAGAAAAAGCGATAATGAAATGGGAAAAATATACCCTTCTGAGTTTTCGATGATAAATATATCATGGGGTTTGGAGAACCACATGGGGAAGTTGTAAATCCACTTTCCCTTTGTGAAATACATTAACAAACCCTTGTATATGTTAAGCGTGGCGATGGTAATGATCAACGGATGTTTTTTGATGAAATGGATCAACATCCCGTTTATGGCGCCAAGTGCCAAACCCACAGCTGCCCCAATCACAAAGGCGAGGAACAAATTACCACCCTGTTCTATGATGACAGTGGACATGATGTACTGACTGATCGTTGCCGTTGCGGTAAAGGATAGATCAATCCCCCCGGATATCAACACAACAAGCATACCTGCCGACATGATTCCCAGGAATGAATAGCTGGTAAATAACTCCAACAGATTTCCCAGGGTTAAAAATTGATCGGTGGTGAACGTCAGAAGTAAGACAAGAGACAGGATAACAAGGGCGAGATAGAATTCATTGCGTTTTGTGATATTAGACACTGACAACACCTCCGATGACTCTCTCATTAAGCTCTTTTTCACTAATTTGATCGGGGGTGATTTCTTCTGTAATCCGTCCTTTGTGCATAATCATAATCCGATCCGAATTACGATAGACTTCAGGCACCTCATCTGAGATCAGGATAATTGCCAATTTTTCCTCTGCAAGCTCTTTAATGATATTGTAAATACTGTTCTTCGCCGCAATATCCACGCCAACGGTGGGATTGTCAAGGATGAGCAACTTGGGATTGGTGGCCAGCCATTTGGCAAGGACCACCTTCTGCTGGTTCCCCCCTGAAAGTGTTTTAACTGCATTTTCAGGGTTTTTAGTCTTGATACCGATATCTTTTACCCATTTGTTGACAACGGCTTTTACATCCTCTTTGATGAAAACCTTTATTTTATTAACCATTCTATCTAATATTGGTACAATTATATTCGTGCTGATAGGCTGGGGTAATATAAGGCCTTCGCTGAGCCGGTCTTCGGGAACATAGGAGACCCCTGCTTGAATCGCCTCGTAATTGTTTTTGAAGTCAACTGTTTTACTTTCCAGAAAGATTTCCCCTGAATCCGGCTTGTTCATTCCAAACAATGACAATGCCACTTCGGTTCTCCCCGAACCGATAAGACCGGTGATTCCCAGAATTTCACCTTCATTTACTTTGAAAGAAATATCCTTGTAATTCTTCTTTTTGGATAAATTTCTCACTTCAACAACTGTTTTATCGGTAATGTGTTTCTTTTCTGATTTGGCAGCATCAAATTCCATGCCGGTCATGAGCTTTTCTATCTTGTGTTCATCCAGTTCTTCAGCGTTATAGGTCCCAATCTTATCTCCATCTCTTAAAACGGTGACCCGCTGAGAAATGGACATGATTTCGTCAAGTTTGTGGCTGACGAAAACAATGGTGAACCCCTTTTTCTGAAGGCTGATGATCAATTTAAGCAATTCATCAATCTCGTGTTTTGATAACGATGCAGTAGGTTCGTCCATTATAATCAATTCAGCGTTAGTGGCGATGGCTCTGGTGATTGCCACGACCTGTTTGTCGGCAATTGAAAGTTCCCGAATGAGTTTGTCGGGATTCAAAGTGACGTTGATCTTTTTCATCGCCTCATTTGCCTTTTCTTTCATCGCCTTTCTGTTGACAAGCGAATACGGTTTGGATCCATACTCAGAGATCGCGATGTTTTCAAAAACGGACAGATTTGGAAAAAGTGACAGGTCCTGATAAATGACCTGAATCCCTTTTTCTACAGATTTTATTGGATTCAGGCTTTTGCAGTGTGTTCCTTTGATAAAAATCTCGCTTCCATGATCCGGGTTTTCAACACCGGATATAATCTTTATCAAAGTACTTTTTCCAGAACCGTTTTCACCGACAAGACAGTGAATTTCACCTGTTTTGACATCGAAATCCACAGTTTTCAGGGCATGGACACCGCCGTAATGTTTATTAATGTTCTTGAGTTGCAATGCGTATGAAGGAGATTTTTCCATCCCATACACCTCCACGCTTTGATTAATGTTGGGTAATACCATCTATGCAAAAAACTGTCTGTTTCATTTAATGTAGTGAAAAACTCCATGCTACTTTTTTGTAGGGGAGCACGTGTGTGTGGTCATAAAGAACCATGACCTTGGAGTATTTTCCCTACGTGAAAAACTCCATGCTACTTTTTTGTAGGGGAGCACCTGTGTGTGCTCCCGTTGGTTAAATTTTGTGATGATT
>CAYOFT010000068.1:0-8439 GCA_964403295.1 uncultured Thermotogaceae bacterium
AGAACTCGAGGGAGAGGATAATAATGGCTGAACATAAAGATTATCGATTAGAGAGTGAAATCGCTGGAAGCAAATTTGATTATGAGATATTTAAGCGATTATGGGTATATGTGAAACCATATAAACTCCTTTTTATTTTGAGTCTTGTTTTTTTGGGATTAGCTACTTTGCTTCAGTTATCCGTGCCTTTTTTTACAAAGACGGCTATTGATAATTACATGTCACAAGATTATTCATATACCGTTTCAACTTCTGCGATCAATGAAGGAATAAAGATTGATACAGAAGGACAGGAAATCTGGATCGAAAAGAATGAAGAAGGCACATTTCAATTAAAATTCCTTAAAGAAGAAAAAGGAACTGGATTCAATTTAACTGATGGGCAGACTTCTTTTTATCTTAGTCCTGAAGATATGCAGTTATTGCGAAAGCAAGATATTCATTCATTAAATATGTTGGTTATTATTTTGTTTGTTGTATTGATAGGAAATTTCTTTTGCACCTTCGGGCAAGTGATCACTTCAAACTTAATGGGGCAAAAGGTTATTTTAGATATACGGGATCAGCTTTTTCGTCATATTTTGAGATTACCCATGAAGTTTTACGATCAAAATCCAACCGGAAGAATTGTGACCCGTGTAACAAATGATACCGAAAACCTGAATGAATTTTTTACCACGGCGATCACCAGTTTGATTAAGGATGTTTTAATGCTTGCAGGAATCATTGTGTTTATGATCATTATCAGTTCCCAATTAACAGGTTATGCGATGATTATTGTTCCCTTTATCGTGCTCGCCACAGTTTTGTTCAGAATATTTGCAAGAAAGGCGTTTAGAAAAGTGCGAACCCGATTGGCAAGAATAAACGCCTTTATGGCAGAACATATTTCGGGAATGTCCGTTATACAGCTTTTTAACCGTGAGAAAGCCAAAAAAAGGGAATTTTCAGAAATCAACGAGAGTTATTATAAATCCACCATGCAACAACTAATGGTCTTTGCTATTTTCAGACCAACCATGGATTTGTTATTTTATCTGGGTATGACCACGGTAATTTGGTTTGCGGCTCAAGATCTTTTATCAGGTACATTAACCTTTGGTATATTGTATGCTTTCATCAATTACATTGATATGCTTTTTCAACCACTGAGGGATATTTCCGAAAAGTTTAACATTGTCCAAAATGCCTTTGCGTCATCAGAAAAGATATTTAATTTGATGGATGAAAAAGAAGGTATTGGCGTTGAAGGTAAAAATATCACGAAAAAAATAACAACCGGAGAGGTAAAATTCAATGATGTAAAGCTTTCTTATGATGGAGAAAAGCAAGTTTTGAAGGGGATTTCCTTTGATATTAAACCGGAAGAGGAAATTGCTATTGTTGGAGAAACCGGAGCCGGGAAAACTTCAATGATGAATATATTAACTGCCCTTTATCCCATTCAGGAGGGAACCATTGAAATCGATGACATTTCTATCTATGATTATCAGCTTGAATTATTGCGTCAAGGAATTGCAGTTGTTCTTCAGGATGTCTTTTTGTTTTCAGGGAGTGTGCTGGATAATATCAAGCTCTTTAAAGACAATATTTCTGATGAACAAGCCATTGAGGCTGCAAAATATGTTCACGTAGATCATTTAATCAATAAATTTGAACACGGTTTTCATACAAACATTACAGAAAGAGCTACAACGTTATCAGCAGGCGAGAGGCAATTAATCGCTCTGGCCCGAGCAGTGGTCTCAGATCCGAAAATACTTGTACTTGACGAAGCAACGAGCAATATTGATCCTGTGACAGAAGCTCTTATACAAGATGCTATGAAAAAAGTCTCTTGCAACAGAACAGTTATCACTATTGCCCATCGTTTATCAACAATAAGAAGTGCCGACAGAATTCTTGTTTTGCACAAAGGAAAACTTGTTGAACAAGGGTCCCATGAAGAATTAATGAAGATCGATGGTATTTACAAACAATTATATCGTTTACAATACGATCTATCAGCATAAAAAAATTACTAAAGGGGTAAATATAAAGTAATAAACCCAAATGATTATCTTTGATTTACCCCTATTTCTTCTGATAAACCGTTAATCTCCCCTGTTTAGAAACCGCTTCTATTAATTCCAGGTTTTTGAAAGAATAACAAATCTTCTGAGCGCGGTTCATAGTAATCTTCATAGCTGAAGAAAGTTCTCTGGTGGTGAATTGGGAATCAAAAATATTTTTAGGAAGAAATTTAAATAATTGAATAGCATCTTTAATAAGATGATTTTCATGGATTTCCTTCAGTTTTGTATTAACAATACTTATCCCACGCCTTCTCCAACTACCGTTTCCATCATCTATCCTAAACTCTTGTACTGTAACTAGAAGTAATTGAATTTCCAGATTTATGTGCCGAAAAAGATCGTGAATATAAATTAATTCTTCAAAAATGTCAGTTATATCGCCATGTTTTGGTGAAAGTCTTTTATTCAAAATGTTTTTTTCAGAAGAAAGAAGAACGATTTCTTTATTAAGCAAAATCGGATGGACAATTCTAATCGGATTAATATCTAATAATTTTTCCAACTTTTTTCTCAAAGCACTAAATGATTTGGTTTGTATTTCGATTAAAAGATCATCACGTTTGATGTCTATGATGAAGCCTTTATAAGGGGTTTCCAGGAGATCACCCGGTTTCAATAAAAAATGTTTTATATCTCCGTGTAAATCTTTTTCATTATATGTATTAATCATGAATGAAAGGCCTTTATTGTTTTTTGATATATACAAGGGCTTCTAAAGGAGTTGGATAATATTGTCTGTTATCAGTCATAGCATGAACAGTCTGATAGTATAAGATTAGGTTATTCATCTCGTTGGTGTTAATCAAATCAAAATCCATTGAGTAAAGGGCTTCAAATTGCTCAACCAAATCCTGATTCTTTTTTTTGTCTACTGTTGAAAACACCATAACAGTATTGTTTTTTAATTTGTCAGATATGGCTTCATCTATTTTTTCATTAATGAGAAAATATTTTAAACCTGAAGGATTCAAGATATTGTAGTTAACAATTGAGAATACTCTTGATGTCTGATTTGTACAATTGATGATGTTGATTGTGCCTTCTGGGATATTATCTGGTGTGTTAGTGAATGATTTAAATGCTTTCACCAAAGGTGCGAAACGTTCTTTATCAGTTGAGATTGAGCCATCGTAAGCAATACTATATGGATAAGAAAAAAAAGCTACATCATCAATATCATTTAAGTTCAGCATTGTAAACAAAATATCCTGTGAAGTTAAATTAGTGTCCATACGTTCCAATATTTTTCTGAATTCCTTTTCAATAAAATCAAAAGTCAGATTCTCTTTAAAGCGTAATAATGTATTTTTTATGGCTCCCTTTTGCCTTTCGATACGACCCAAATCTCCTTTGCTGTCATCTCTAAAGCGAATGTAATTTAATAAGTCCTGACCATACATTTGATAAATTCCCTGTTCAAAATGAATGCTTAAATCCTGTTGTTTATCTTCATAATGCATCGGAGAATCCACCAATATTTCAACAGGCCCGACAAGATCGCCAAGATACTTAAAAAGAGAATAATCTATGATTGCATATTTATCAATTTGCAACTGCATTTGGTGTTCGATAGTGCTTTTAAGAGCTTCTAGCCCTTCATTTTTATAAACAGAATTTATTTTTATCTTTTTATTTGCATCCTCAGGATCTGTTATTATCAGATCCCTTGGTATGGACAGTAGCTCGAAAGAAGATGTTTTGATATTCATCCCCACAAGCATAATTGCATCGGTTCTGTCAGAACCGGCTTCTCCTGCATCATCAACTCCAAGAACAAGGAAAAAAACCGTATCAGATTTAAAGGGATTGGATATTTGTTCAGGTATAAATTCAATGAAAGGTCTTGGAAAGAATGTAATAAATAGAAAAGCTGTAATTAGTCCAGCAATAATGAAGATAAACTGTACTACTTGTTTCATTTTTTCATAAACTCCATAATAGTATCCAAACTTTTATCATCTATATAAAGTCGTTTATATTCCTTTTGATTATTCTGGTTATCCGTAACGGTTATTGTTACAGGGGCTTTTGTCATAAATGTCATAGGAACTTCTTTGTTGGCATATTTGGATATGTTATGAATTAATCTGTATGCGCTGTTTTTAGTGTAATTATGTTCATTTTGTGCTGAAATCATTTTTTTTGTTTTATTAAAAATGAGAAATTCGTACCAATCGAATTTGACACTCTCAATCATTTCTATAAATTGATTAATTGTAAGTTCAGAATATTTAGGACTATTTGTGTTAGCAAGTGTTTTGATGATTTGATAGTTCTTTTCATTAACAGATGAGTAAAAGGTAGAATCAGCCGCACCGAATAGCTTTTCTATTGATCTTGATATTTCTCTGGGATTGGATTGATCCATAGAAATTGCCATAATAGGCTCATAGCTTATTTTTGGAATTGAGATCAGATAATTTATTTTTTCCTTCCGATCTGTTCTAATAAAATAAATTTGCTCTAGCCCTTGCATATAAAATACATAATCAACTCTTTCATCGGTCATTTCTTTTGAATTAATCAAATTATTATAAAGAAAAAAAACAAATCCAAAAGCTGCAATAATTATGATAATAATTATGCTAATGATAAAAGGAAGTTTGGATCTTTTTTTCTTTTTTGTTCTTTTATGATAAGTATGACTCCTTTGTACTGGATAGACCATTATTTACCTCCTACGGGATTGTTTGCTTGGTAGATTCTGGAGATAATATTTCTTCAACTTTTTCTATACAACCAAGGCAATAAGAAACAAGCTCCCAATTGCTTTCAGCATTTCTAATATCATATTCTTCAACATTTTTCATAGGTATTATATCAGTAACTCCTGAGAATTCTTTAGTGGTCAAACAAACTAAACCTTCTTCGAACCAGGAAGGAACCGGATATTCCATTTTAATCGTATAATGTAGTAATTCATGAATCATTGCTTTTTGAAATCGATCACCTAATAGATATCTGCTCTGTATGTGAATTCCCTGTTTATTAGAAAATGCACAAATAAAAAAAGGAGCGCCAGTTTTCTGTGTAAAATCTTTTAAGGAATCGTATTCGTAAATTTTTGCGTTAATATTTTTAATAGGCTTTCCTACTAGTTCATTCAATTGATAAAAATGTTTTTCGGAATAATCAAAAAGGTTTAAGTTATATGTTTTGATTGAGAGAACAGTCGAAAATAACAGTATAGTGATTAAAGTCATCAACAAGGATTTCTTAAATATGATGATCATCCCCCGTTTCTGAAAGACTTTTGGCAATAAAAAAATAAAGTTCGATTTCTCTTTGTGAGAAGACTCTATAATCTGAATATTCAAAATATAAACCAGTTCGTGTATTTTTAAAATAAAAAGGAATGATACCATAAGACCTTGAATAACCAGAAACTGATATATCAGGAGAAATATGTTCAAAAAAGTAAGCATCTCGTTTTAATTCATTTAAGTACATGTTTGTTTCTTCTATTGGAATACTTTTCTCTGTTAGATTTTTTTTGTTTAAGTAGTGAAAGCGAACATGTTTTTCATCGTACTCATAGAAAGCTAAAAAGATGGGATTATTCAGTACACTTTTCATTTCATTTAAAAGCGTTTTGAACCACTCAGTAGTCATATATTTGTGTACTTTGACGCTTTCGAACATTTTTAAGAGTCGGAATGTTTTTTCGAAAATGCTTTCGTTTTTAGTTAATATTTTATGTTGTCTTATGTAAAACTTACAAACTTCTAGTAAATCTCCAATAAATTCTTTTTCTTTTAGAAACGCTTGAGACGGTTCGTTTTTTTGTATACACAGAAGTAATTCGTTGTCTTCGATACCGAGGCATTGTAAAGTTGTTGAATTTGTGCTGATGATATACTTGTTTTCTGAAGGTGTTTTATCGATCTGAATTTTTTCACCCTTATTTGATCCATCAGACGTTGCTATAATAATGTTTTCCGAAAAGTTTTTTTGAATGAGATAGACTTCATCAACACTTTTTATTCGGGTTTTTATTCCCTTAAAGAAAAAACTCAATGCAATATCACTTTTTTGTAGAAAATTGTTGTTGTTTAGAAAGTCAAAAATATACGCATAACGCTTGTAAATCTCTTCTGATGTTAGTTCTATCTTTGACATATCTTTACTCATATACACCATGGAGTTTTTAATGGCTTCCAATTTTTTTCGGTAATCCAAACTTTCTTGTTTAACCTCATCCAAATACTCTTTGGCACTTTTTTCCCAATTATTCATATAATATCCATAAAAAGCCCAGATAAGAACTAAAATTAATACTGAGAAAAAGAGGAAATACAGGGTAAAACCGCTTAATTCAGGCGGTGGAGTTTGGAAGATCATGATTATTTCCATATTTTTATCAAATAACTTTTTTTGTGATTCAAAAGCGTATTGGTATTTATTCGAAAAGACCAGTTCACTTCTTTGTATCTGTAAATTTGGTGGTGAAAGGACTGGCGTTTGATCATCAAATAAATAAAATTGATGTTCGTATTTTAAGGGTAAATCATCATAAATTTTTGTACCATCTATGATTAATTTGATAGCCCATCCCTTTTGACTATCAGAAGTAAATTCTATCAATCCGTTATTTGTTAATACGTTTGGACCTTCAAACGGGGTTGTTTTATATGTAATGATTTGTCCCGAGTGAATTTCAGGGTTTGAAAATTTATAAGATTCAATTTTCCACTGAGCAGATGCTATTGAAGGTGAGTTTAACAAATCATTTATAATTCTTGTATATTTGTCTGAATAATCACCCAGCTTCTCAATTGAAAGCATAAAGATTTCTTGAGAGACGTTAATTTCGTTTTCTTGTAATTTTTTATGGTTAATATTAACCTGCCAAAAAGCAGTATAAAAAATCATGACAGGGAAAACAGTGAGCAGCATAAACAGCAAATTATTTAGTTTTTTTGTGCCTTTTATAATCTCTGAAGGACTTTCTTTTTTGATTTGTGTACCAAACAAACTAACCAATGAAAATAAAGTGATAAATCCTACTCTGAATAATTCAGAAATAACAATTTGATAATCAACCGGAATAACCATAATGAGACCAGTTCGAATAGCAAAATCTAATGAGAAAAAAGCAACGGATGCAAAAACACCCCAGAAAAGCGAATTAACAGATATTCCCAGTAATATGGAAACGAAGATGGTCATGGGGAAAATCCCGATTAGATAGGCAGAATTAAATATAATATCTGTAAACTCCTCGACAGGATTATAAAAAAGAATGGCCGAAATTGGGATCAATAAGCTGATGATTGTCCACAAGAAATATTTACCAATATTTAATTTTTGATTATAGCCAATAATTGAATTTCTTAAAAAGATTAAGAACCAAGCATTGTTGATAAAAAAAACACCATAAGCAATGACTTTGAAATTTTCAGAAGCAGAACCCGAAAGAAAATAAAAGAAACCGTATAGAAAAGGGAACAGAAAAGCTGCAAAGGCTATTGACGAAAGTATTTTTTTACTGCTTTCAAACGAAAGAATCTTTTTGAAGATAATCAGGTTTGATATTAAAAGGGAACTGAATAAAATTAGACTTTGCCATATTTTCATGATAACACCTTTGTTTTCAGTTTTTTTGTGATATGATATGCCCTATTTCCAGTTAATTGATAATCAAGTTCTAAACGGTTTGCTTTATATGATTCTAATATACCTAAAAAATGATCTAAATTACAAGTATCAATCATGAAAGAAAGACTCACTTTTTCTGTGAAATTGATCTCTGAAATTTTAGGTTTTGGCTCTAACTTCTCGATTTCATATTGAATCTTTGGCCATTCGCTGTATCCACATGTTATAGCAACTTTTTCAAACAAGCTGTAAGCGTATAGTCCTGATGATTTTATTGTTAAAAGAGCAGATTGCGAATAAGCATCAATTAACCCACGAATTCCAAGCTTATGTCCTCCAAAAAACCTTGAAACAACAATCACAGTATTTGTAATCTCGTTTTTCTCGATAGCACCAATGATTGGTTTCCCCGCTGTTCCTGAAGGCTCCCCATCATCAGAGGAAAATAATTCTACTGTATTGTTGTTGATCCCTTTGTTAACCTTATATCCCCAACAATTATGGTTGGCCTTTGTGTTTAAAGAAGAACGTTCGGCAATAAAGGCCCGCGCCTCTTCAGAGGTTTGGACCATTTTTACCGAACCGATAAATCTTGATCTTCTTATAACGATTTCAGTTTCGGCTTCATTGCCGATTGAACAAAAGGTTATTCCTCTTCCTTTATCTCCGCTATGTCTAATGAGGCAGTTCCTCCATAAAATTCATTCAAGTATTCCATGTCTTTACCCATGACAATTGAAGTACCCTCTTTCATGGAATTTTTGTA
>CAYOFT010000069.1:0-7065 GCA_964403295.1 uncultured Thermotogaceae bacterium
TAATACCAGATCCATTTGGTAATTCTGTCAACCTAACACTAACAATGGGTTCGCTGGCGGTTGCATTTAATGTCAGCACATTTTCCCTACAAACCTCTGTTGATGTTTTTGTAAGAGAAGCCGCAAAGGTAACATCCATGATGTTAGTCAAATAAGAGCTCCATTCTCCAACATTTCCGAGTTCGTCTTTAGCACTTATACCAACCATCAGTTCCAGTTGTCCTCCGCTTCTCCATACATAGCTTTCAAAATCGATGTTATGGAATAGGGCGTTAGTTGGTAATGATCCTTCATAAAGTTTCTTCAAATCATTACTATAGAGTTCATTCATATAATTAATATGTCTGTTATTTAATACCGATAGACGGGTAAAGAATTCCAGATCATTTACACCATCGTTCAAGTATTTCAGTGAATTACCCAGATAATTAGTGGTTGTTATTTCAGTACCGGTACCAGGGAATCCTAATCTCCAGGAATGATCAAAGTTACTTGGTGTTTCTCCTCTATACTTCACATAAACCGAAGTATCTCCTGCTTTGATATTCACAAGATGGTTCTGCATGTCATTGCCTCTCATATCCTGCATGGCAAGGATCCAGTCAGGATCTGGCGCAGATCCTACATCATCTATATCTGCAGGTGCAGGAGGTGCATAGCATTGTGTTATATCCCTTACACCTTTCTCTTCCTCCAAATAGATCGCTCCACCATCCATTAATTGCATGGCAACAACTTTATCTGTAAGGTAAGGAACATCTGCTTCCGTCAATCCTTCTGTGATCATATCCTGAATATTCAAATAAGAATGGGTTGTACAATAACCCCAACTGCAACAAGGTTCCTCACTACAAGACTCTGAAGAATCAACGTTATAAAGGTTAATTGCCGGACCTTTTGTATCCAAGAAGAAAGGCCACTGGAATTGCTCGTAGAAGACCCTTGGGTCGGCTACGGTTGCATGATAGGCCCTGACGGCTATTGTATAAGTTGCTTCAACGCCCATCAAGTTATGACCGTTCACATTCGCCCAATCCTCAATCGGCCATTCCCAGAAACCCAGTCTTCTGTCGGCATTATTGGCTGTCATGGTTATACTGTCAATAACCGCAGGACTTGTATCAAGATTTCCATGATCTTGTTCCATTTCTTCTGTATACCAATATTCCCCCGGAAGAAGATATAATTTGACTGTAGTTATATCTTCGTGGGTTCTGACACGGAAATCAGTACCGTTTTCTCCCCCAACAATTGGCATGTATTCGTGATAATTTTCAGCTGTTGTATATTCCTCAACTTCAAACGGATTATCTTCCAGTTGCATTAATCCAAATTTGTCCTCTTCCTTTTCCTTGGCCTCTTCAAAGAATTTGTAAACCGGATAAATTTCTCGTGGTAGTCTATGTCGTTCGACTTCCATATCCGAATCATCAAATTCCTCGGAAACCTGCCATGGACTGTAACTGTGTGAATACCAAACGGGATTTCCACAATCGTCTTCCACAGGGAAACTGACCAAATCATGATCATGGATATCCAATCTCATGATATCCCAACTATGGGTTTTGATTCTCAATTTCAGCAAAATGACCATATCGGCATCATCTTCACTCATTGAGTCATCGTAGTATTCAAGGTCATAATTAAAACTACCATTATCATTTATTAAATCACCAAATATGTCGCTCTGGTAAGCTTTTAAAATAACAGGATCATATTCTCCAAGAGAACCTTCTGCAAAATAATCTTCTATTGTACTGACAGGATAATCAAATAGTTCAGTATCCTGAGCACTTCTGTCTCTTGCTACAATCCAAAGGTAATAATTCCCCGGTTCAACGTCTGGAACTGTGAATGTAAATTCAGCTTTGCTTCTGTTTACGGAATTCTCACCCTCTACATACCCTAGGAATGTGTTGGAATATTCTCCGCTGTATGCTTCATAATCACTATTTACAGGATTTCCAAGGTAAACATCATTTGTTCGTCCAAAAGAATTCTGATGTGCTGCAATTTCTTCATCACTAACAATGTCATCATTGGTGAAGTTTACGTAATATTCATAATCTTTAGAAAGCCCAAAGGCCGGTGTAATGACATTACCGTTTACTCTAAAATCCTCCCCAAATATTCTCAGTCTTTTTGCAGCAAAAGCCGGATCGAAGTCAGAGATCTTGACCGTCTCTGCAACCCCTTCTTCTTCCAGTCCATCTACCAATTTAAATACTGTGAAATCAGGATGATATTTATAATCAAAACCGGCTAATGGATGAGCATAAGCTGCATTTCTGTTGATAAACGGTGCTACAGGCTGGTCTGTTTCATCTGTGGTATCAGTTGAAGAATCAAAATAAACTAGGAAATCATTCAACGCGATATCATCTTTTGCCCTGATGGTAATTTCTCCACCTGAGAAAACTTCCACATCATCGATGAAGAACATTCCCAATGGATAATGAACATCATCGGACAGTGTAAACAAATCATCATTGTCCCTAAAGACTTTTCTGAATGGTGCGTTCTGTAAAGAAGCATCAAATCCGGAAACTTCTATTGTTGGTGAAAGTTCATCTTCTTCTATTGTAAAGTTTGCTGTTTCTTGAACTTTTCCTACTCCAGGATTGTTGCCTCCCCATCGCCAGTCCGCCAATTCCATGGTGACTTTATAATCAACATGCTGATCCCTCCAAGTTCCTGGACCAATTGCAACGTCGACTACACTTAGAACAGCAGGTTTGATTGCGAGTGCATCCAGATCTTCCTTACTGGCTTTTACAACTTCCGGGTAAATCCATACTTTGAATTTGGTCTGTTCAACAAAAGCTTCTCGTTTGATATTTTGTACTCTTGTTGTATCAAGATCTGTGAATTCATAAACATATTTTCTCTTATCAAGGTTTCTATGATCAAGTTCTTTATACGCCGGTTGATTGGTAGCATATGGTTCTTCATCATCGGTATTTCCACCGTAATAAGAATCATCATCATCTTCACCGATCAAATTGGAAAGACCGTCTGTTTTCCACCAGTAATCTGCCTGATCATTGGGATCTTCAGGCATTCCAGGTATTACACCATGGAAAACATCAAACCAATGTATATTGTCATGATCGATGACCGCGTTACTGACGATGTAATCAATACCGTCATCAACAAGTCCACTGGCATAAGTAGTATCCTCTACATCAACTTTTACTTTAACATGATACCTTACGGCAAACTTGAATTCTTCTTGCGTAGGAATTGATGCGTTAAGATTATTTACAGCATCTTCAAGATCTATCCAACCGCTTTGTGCAATGTTCACTTGAATTCCTAAATCAGTTATTGCTTCAAGCAATTCATCAGTAGCAGCGGCTTCAAAATAAAGTGGAACACCTTCATCGAAGTCCTCTGAGGATTCTATGATATCAAAGATTGGTGCTAATGTATCTCCTCTGGCTGTGATATTCCAAACAAACTTCTTGGTACCGTTAACTGAAAGAACAAGCCATTTTGCTTCATCAACATCCGCCTGTCTCCAGAAATTAGGAACTTCCAGATAGACTTTATTATCGTCATCAACAATTCCAACTGCACGATAAGAATCAGGATCGGCATCGAAAATATCCGTTGAGTCAGTAAAAATATAAGCCTTAACGGTATCGCCAACAAGGATTTCATCATCAAAGAAGGAAACCCACATTTTGGAGAGACCAAATGGAACTGAAAGTCTTTCTGCAGCTGGTTTTTGTACAACATCACCAGAAGTGTCAGGTGGAATCGTATAATCAGAAACCTTGGGCAGCTGTCCTGCTTCGCTACCTCTAACTGAGGTTAAGGTCTCTATAACAGCTATGTCAGATTTGGATATGATATACACTTCTTCTTTTGAATAATTCGTTCCGTTTGAATCTCTTAATACAATCTGAAGAATAATATTTTTCTGCATCTCTTCTCCGATATCGATAAAGAGATTATCTTCTTCAACTTGCAACTGGGTTGCACCTGTTGATGAAGCTTCTTTCGTCCAAATTGGATTTTCTTGCGGGCCTTCAAATTTAATTTCAGCCTTTAAATAAACTAAATCTGGTTCCGGGTGCGTTGCCCTTACCAAGATATCGAATATCTCAGGAAGCACACTATCTCTTGGCTCCGGATCGAAGGTTATTGTAAATATAGGATCAACAGGACCTGCTCCCTGTACCTGTAGGTTCCCGGCGGGTTCTGCTTCAACCGGTTCCTGTGAAGTATTATCCTTAACGTCTGAAACCCAAATCTCAGCTTTCAAATTGTAGGTTCCACCAACATTAAAATTCGCACCTGCAAGTACGAAGTTATGGTCTACCGTTCCGGTTTTTACGTTTTCCGCGAAGGGTTTTGTGATTGAACCTACCTCGGAAAATGTTGTTTCTCCCGGTTTCTTCATCATTAATTTAATCTGAGCGTTTTTCAGATTACTTCGTTTATCTTCAGCTGTCACCTGAACTGTGACCGTTAATGGATCACCTTGATTGATTGTGGTGGCCGATAACGTAGCTGATTTCGCCGTTACATCCGGCGGTGTTTTGTCAGGTGTTATTTCCGGTATACATCCAACCATTGCAAATACTGCAATAATTACCGCTGTAAATAACAGCCATACTCTTTTTCTTGATTGCATCTTTATCCTGATTCCCCTCTTTTCGGGGTCTCAGGGCACCCCCTTTCAAAATTTTTTTGAGTGTCATTACCCCATATATATATCCTTGTATATTATAGCATCTAAAAATACCTCATCAAAATATATTCGGATTTTGTTTTGATCATCATTTGATTTCATTATACCATTTTTATCATTTTCTTTTCTCATGTCCCCAAAAAACATTCACTTTGCTCTTGATTTCTGTTTTATGTAAATTTTTTGTAAATATTTGCGCGATATTTTTTTGTAGGGGTACCCCTTGTGGGTACCCGTTATTTTAGGGCAACCACAAGGGTTGCCCCTACAACAATGCAGTTAGCTACTTGGGCAGCAATAATTACAATTGTTTATTATCGCTCTAAATACCCTGCACAATTTATATCCATTTTTTCTTTTTAAACCAAAACACGACCAAAATAGCGGCTACCAAAGACCATACGATGACGTAAACATAAGCGAATACGTCGTTTTGAAAGGGTAGGCCTACGTTCATGCCGTAAAAACCCGTTAATATAGTCGGAATTTGCATGATGATTGTTACAACAGTCAGGATCTTCATGACCACGTTCAAGTTGTTGGAGATGACCGAAGCGAAGGCATCCATCATGCCTGAAAGGATGTCGCTGTATATGTGGGCCATTTCCAGAGCCTGTTTATTTTCTACGATGGTATCTTCCAAAAGTTCTTTATCATCCTCGTATATTTCAAGAATGGTTCCTCGGAGGATGCGTTCCATGACGATTTCGTTGGATCTGAGAGATGTGGTGAAATAAACGAGGCTCTTTTCCAGGTACATGAGAACTTCCAGTTCTCTGTTATGCGTTGTCTCTTGTAGTTTTTCTTCCGTGGAATCAGAGATTTTATTGATCTCTTTCAGGTAGCTTAAAAACAAAATGGCATTTCTGTAGAATATTTGAAAGATCATTTGACTTCGTTTGTTTGGATCCAATTGTGACTTTTCAATCATGGTTTCAAGGAAAGGCAATCGGTACCGACTGACAAACAGCACAAAATTTGTGCCAATAACAATTCCCAAAGGTATGGTTTTATAGGTTATTTTTACATCTTCCTCATCCTTGAAGGGAACTTTAATGATGATCTCGGTTGCGTGATCATCAAAGTCTATTCTTGCCCGTTCATCCAAGTCAAGAGGATCGGTGATGAAATCCGGCTCGAAGTTTAGTAAACTTGAAAGCATACGCGTTTCATCCAGTGTCGGATTTGTAACGTAAATTAATCCATTTTCGGAAAACCCTGTGGTTTCCTTTAGTCCTTTTTCATCGCTTTTAAAGAATTGAACCATATTTTAACCTCCTGTGTCCGGAGTTTTGTTTTTTATTTTAATGTCAATCAAATCTTTTTTTTATAGTTTATTTTGTTTGAACGTTTGAACCCCCCCCACCCCCTTCGGGGGCACCCCCCCGTTGGGGGGGATTTTTGGGGGCCAGGGTACTGCTTCGGTCATGTTGTTTCTGGTTATCCTCCCTTTTTTGGGGGTTATGGGTTCTAGGATGCCGTTTCAGTCGTGTTGCTTTTAGTAATTCTCCCCCTTTTAGAGGTTTTCTGAGTGCTAAGGAACTTCACCGAAGGGGCTGTATTCGTTTTCCCAGTATTCAGGTGCCAATGGGAAAGGGAATAAAAAGCTGATGCCCACGCTGACACTGTGTGAAGTGAAGGGTGTTCCGGCATTTTCAATCTGGTATTGAGGAAGCAGGTTGATGGAATAACCGGCAGTTGTTTTCATGGCAAAATTTTCCGTGTTTAAAACGTATTCTCCGCCTATGCTTAATATGTTCTTAGCAAGTTCTATGGGAATTAAAAAATCATAATTGTATCCGCCATTTTCAGCATACAGAATAGCACTTAACTGATATCGAAATTCGCCAAAAAGTCTGAAATAGGGATTGACTTGCCATTCCAATCCAGTTCCGATGTATTGTTCTCCAACGGTTGTGTTGGTTGCTTCATCGGGATTCATTTCAAAGGTGTTGGAAAAAAGCAAATTATGTCCCACGGAAAATCGAACCGGCTGTAAAGTCTTTTTAAATACCGTATTCACGTTGATAGCCGGCGATGATGTTCCAATGGCATTGCCAAAGGTCATCGGAACATTTAAAGAGATATCAATTTCGGGCATGAAAACCCCTTCATCCACACTGATGTAACCGCCAATCCATGGCCATGTGGCCATTAAAACAATATCACCGGGCAATCCGAATTTCAAACCCACCTGGCCGGTGTTGAATACGGTGCCGGTGCTTTGTTGTGAAAAGCTTGATATGTCAAGGGATGTTCCCACCAGCACTTCGACTTGCCATTCTCTTGGTGTTCGATATTCATAGGTAAATGAAAACGGAATCAACGGGTTCATGTTAATCAATGGATCAATGGCAGCTATTAAA